>JACQEW010000063.1 GCA_016200365.1 Nitrospinota bacterium | reverse complement strand
TGAATGTCCCGCCGCCACCGCAGCACCTGTCTGAATCCTCCATCTCAATATACTCCATTCCGGGTATATTTTTCAATATCTCTCTCGGTGGATATATAACCTTCTGTCCCCTCCTGAGATGACAGGGGTCGTGATAGGTAACCTTTAATCCCCCCTCCCCCCCTTTTATAAAGGGGGGATTAAGGGAGGATTTATTAAATGGGGGGATGGGGGATTTAAAAATCTCAAATCTGTCTGCGATAAATTTTTGAATATCAACGACCTTATTGGAAATTACTGCGGAATCGGCTAAAATCGGATACACCTCTTTAAGCATTGTTCCGCAGGTGGCACAGCAATTAACTATGGCATCAACATTCAGACGCTTGAATATCTCGATATTCCTTTCAGCCATATCAATAGCGGTTTTTCTGTCTCCCATATAATATGCAGGGGCGCCGCAGCAAATCTGCTCTTTGGGTAAAATTATCTCCACCCTTGCCCTCTTGAGAACTGATATTACAGCCTTTCCCGCATCCTGATATACAAAATCTGTCATGCAGCCTGTGAAGAACGCCACCCTTGCTGCAGGATTATCTACCCTTATTACCTCCGGCAATCCCCGCCTAAAATTTCTGCTGCCAAATTGTGGTGTAAATCTCTTTACCCCGTCTTTTGTAAAAGGCATAAATCTGTCAAACCATCTGCCTGAAGGAATAGAATTGTAAAATCTTGCCGATAATTCCATGATTTTTGATGCCGATGATAAAAGTCTTTCCTTTTTGAGTATGCCTCTAAGCACAAAGCTTGAAATAGGGTCTAATCCCCTGTCTTCAACAATCTGGCTCCTTACAACCGTGAGCAGCTTCACCACATCAATGCCGGTAGGACAGGTTTCCGTGCATGCCATACAACCGAGGCACTTTGAGAGCCTCTCCCTCAATCCATTCGTTAAGCCCAATTTCCCATCTATGACTGCCTCTGAAAGGACAAGCCTCCCCCGCGCTACCATTGACTCATCTCTGGTCTCTATGTATGTCGGACAGACAGCCTGACAACTGCCGCATTTCATGCAGCGTAAAAAATCTTCCCTGTATTTTTCCAATATTTCATACATAAAGACAAAAACCTAATTTAACCACAGACTTTCACTGACTAAAATAATAAGAAGAAAGGGAGAACATGGAGAAATGGGGAAAAAAGAAAAGGGGGACTTTGAAACTTTTGTTAAAAGCCTCTCCTCTTATTTGCATCTTCGTTGTAATGCTTGTTGTAGAGGACCTCCCATTCCGGAGTTCCCTCCCGTATATTCTTTGAATAGGATGACAGCGTCTTTCTTGCCGCAGCATCTATCTCGTCGTCAACTTTCATAATATCGGTAATTATCCTCACAATCTCCAATCGTATTTTATTCTCCTCCTCGAAGAACTCTACCCTGTCATCCTTTGCCAGTCCTGCAATAATCAATTTTGAAAGGTGATTTATCTTTTCCCTGTTTAATTTCACAGTATCATCCCCCTCTCCTTTGCCAGCTTCTGTTTAACCATCTGAAACATCTTTCTGTAATCTATATTCCCTTTATCCAATTCAGTCTCATGGGTTTTTAACAACTCCTTTACCTCGTCGTTGAGCTTATCTTCCAGTATCAGATCATCAGTAATTATCTGGACGATTGAATCCGCTGTCTTCTCCTTTGAACAATCTATCTCGACAAAACCGCTTTTAAGTAAATCCTCTACAATAGAATTGGCAATATAATCTATCATTTCGTTCTTCAAACGCATCCCTTCCCTCCTATTGACAGTAAGCAGTAGGCAGTAGGCAACAAACAGTTTGTTTTTCTGCCCATTGCCTACTGCCTACTGCCTACTATTTTTTTTATCTCCTCCAACTTCTTTGCGGCGAACCTTCCCCTCTCGTCATTTTTATATTTCAGCGCCAGCTTTTGATACATGAGAGCCGCCTCATTCAGCTTGCCCTGCATCTCGAATATCTCCCCTGCCCTGAATCTGGCTGTCCCTGACCACAGGTCGTTTTCAGGATAGAGATAGGCGACTTTAAGGTATTCCAATGCCGCATCTTCCCATTTATCCGAATTCTGGAGTGACTCTCCCATCCAGAAATGGGCCTCTGCCTTTAACTTGCCGTCCCCGCTCCCGTTTATAACCTGCGTAAAGGACTTTATTGCTATATCATACTCCTTTTCTTTAAGAAAAAAAAGTCCGATATTCAATCTCTCATCATCCAGTCCTTCCTCATTCCGGTATTCATCAATAATCTTTTTAAAAAGCCCGTGAGCCTTTTCTGTCCTCCCTGATTTTGCCAGTGCATCGGCAGTCATATATAAAGTCATAACATTGGATTCAATTTTCCGTAAAGGGATTTCGGGGCGATTCGCCTCCGCCTCACTGCCCTTTTCGGGTTTGACCTCTTCTTGAGGTAAATTCCCTTTTCCAATCTCCATTGTCAATACTACCGGCTCGTAGCCATTAAAATCGGAGGACATCCCGATATACTCCTTATACATCCCCTTTTCCAAAAAAATATCCTTCAATTTGCTTTTTATCGTCAGATTTAAGAGAGGGTCTGAGGTCTTATCAAGCAGGCTTTTGTATAATTCTATTGCCTTTTCGGTCTCTCCGCTTTCAGCATAATTATTTCCTGTCTGCAAAATATCCGAAATTGCAGAATCCTTCGGAGAGAAATCCTGCTCCGGATTCTGCCGGGAGAGCGAAGCAGCGGAACTCTTTTCTCTGTAGGATTTCAAGATATTTATTGCAGAATCCAAATCTCTCAAAGATAAATATATCTTGCCTGCCTTTACATAAGCCTCGCCTGCATAAGCGCTTTCTGGAAAATTCTTAATCAATTGCAGATAATATTCCAATGCCCCACCCGTATCTTCCATTTCTTCGGCGCTTCTCCCCATAAGATAAAGGGCGGCATCTTTATATTTTACGGCAGGATTTTTTTCAAAGCCCTTTCTTGCATCCTCATAAGCCTTTACGAAGTCCTTTTTATAAAAATATTCACAGGCGGAGATAATCTCTTTCTCATCCGCCCCTTCCTCATATAGGCTGATATGCTTTATGGCGTCTTCGTGCATTTCTTCTTTCCAAAGAGACCAGGCAATCCCGTATACAGCCTTTTTAAACAGACTGCTTTCTGGATAATTAATCTTCAGCTTTTCGAACCTCGCCCCCGCTTCTTTATAATCTCCCTCTGAAAAATAGATAACCCCTGAGTTATAAAGCGACATCTCTGCAAATTTTGATTTTGGATATTTCTTTACCACATAAAACCATTTTTCCGATGCCAGCCTCAAATTTCCTGTCCTGTAATAACATTCCCCCAATTTATAAAAAAGCTCATCTGCCGGAACCCCCTGTGGTATCTTCTCTGCAAGCCTCTCGAAAATCCAGAGGGATTCATTGTATCTTTGCCTTTGATAAAGGGAATTGGCGTAATAGTATGCAAGCCCTGTAGAATAACCCTTTTCCGGATACCTCTGAAATATATCTGCAAAAATCTCAAGCAATATTTCATCATCCTTTATTTCTTTGTTCCCGCCCGGGATAATATTTTTAGAAGACTCTGCTATCCTTTTAATAATATCATCCGCCTTTGCAGGCTCTTTATCCAATATTTTCCCATAGATTAAAACCGCCTCCTTATATTTCCCCGATTTTTTTAATGCCTCAGCCGTAAAAAAATAGGCGTCCGATAATAACGGGCTGTCGGGATAATTCCTGATAAAAATATCAAACTGCTTTATCGCCATATCGAAAAGCCCGTCGGCATAAAGACTTTTAGCGAGGGTAAAGGTTTTCTTTTCTTCGAAACCTTCTATATTTGCAGGGTAAGCGGCGGGAGTTGAAAAATTTAAAAAAAGGAAACTGGAGAGTAAAATCCAAATGACAAAATTCAAATGCCAAATAAATTTCAAATGACTAAATGTCAAATAAATTAAATCTGAGTTTTGGATTTTGGATTTCATTTGAAATTTGGATTTTGTCATTTGGAATTCTCCCGTAACCTGTCCACGAATTGAATCGGGAGTTTTACCCTGCCCATCGATATATTGAGCTTCCTATCGCCGTGGCAGTCGGAGCCGCCGGTTATTAAAAGCCCGTTATCCTTAGCCATTTTAAAATAGCGATAGGTATCTTCATCGGAATGGCTGCTGTGATAAACCTCCAGACCCCTCAAACCGGATTGAATCATATCGGATATAAGGTCGTCTCTCATTGTAAGTCCGGGATGGGCAAAGACAGGGACACCGCCTGCACTCGATATAAGCTTTATGCCATCCTTTGGGCTCAAGGCATTTACCTTTTCATAAGCAGGCTTTCCTGAGCCGATATATTTTTCAAATGCCTCGTATACCGACCCTACAACCCCTTTCTTTTTTAAAAAATGAGCCAAATGCAGCCTGCCGATAGAGCTTGCAGAGGCATATTCAATAAGCTCGTTTAAATCTATTTCTATTGACAGATTCTTCAGCTTACTGACCATCACGGATAGTCTATTCATTCTTATGTCCTGTATCCGCCTTAACTCCTTCAGCAGAGCCTCATTCGTATAATCAATAAAATACCCGAGAAGATGCACCTCTCCTGTCTCGACAGTAGCGCTGACTTCGATTCCGGGTATAACCTCGATGCCGGATTTTTCACCCTCTATTATCGAGACAGCTACACCGTCTACCGAATCATGGTCTGTAATGGATATTATACTTAGATCATTTTTAATCGCATGATGGAGGACTGTAGAAGGAGAGAAAGAGCCGTCGGAACAGGTCGTATGAATGTGCAGGTCGGCATACATATAATGAGTTAGTGAGTTAATGAGTTCATGAGTTGAAGAGTTGAAATTATTAACTCCTCAACTCCTTAACTCTCCAACTCACAAACTCTTTATTGGAGCGGGCGACGGGGCTCGAACCCGCGACATTCAGCTTGGGAAGCTGACACTCTAC
>JACQEW010000062.1 GCA_016200365.1 Nitrospinota bacterium | reverse complement strand
AATGGAGAAAAAAGAAAATATTCTTTTCTTATCCCCATCTCTCCCCTTTTCCCCTTTCTCCTTGTTTTTATAATTTCCTTGTATATAAATAAAATTCTTTAACTGGAAATTGGAAATTAGAAATTACTATATTGGTTATTACCATGTTGCCCCAATCTCTTTTATTAAAATCTCTGCCTCCTTTTTCATATCTTCATTTCTGCAATCGTTCATCCTGAGGAGTCTTATCCTGCACGGATTATCAAGTATCTTCTCGATGTCCACTCCCTTGCCGAGCGACTTCAATGCCCCGTCATAATACTCGAAGATACACCTGAGCATCCAATACTGCTTTTCAAAGGAGCAAAAGGAGTCCAAAGCATGAAACATGCTCTGCCTTAAAAACCCTTCTACTATAATATTGCCTGCATCAACAGTAACCCTGTCGGAATCCTGAAGCGCATCCAGACCCACCAATTGCACCACCTCTTTCAGCTCCTCGACCTTTTGGAGCAGGCTCATAAGCCTCTTTCTTAATCCATTTACATCCTGATATACATTGACAGAAAGCCAATCTTTAAGACCTGCTGTGTATAAACTGAAGCTCCTTATCCAGTTTACCGCAGGGAAATGCCTCCTGTATGCAAGGTCGGTATCGAGCGCCCATAATGCCCCTGCTGCCCTCAGAGACGCCTGTGTTACAGGCTCTGAGAAATCTCCTCCGGGCGGCGAAATGGCGCTGATAATAGTAACAGAACCTCTCTTTTCGTCCCTGCCGAGACAGGTAACCTTTCCCGCCCTCTCATAAAAATTCCCGAGCCGTGTGGCAAGGTATGGCGGATAACCCTCCTCACCAGGCATCTCCTCCATCCTCGAAGATATTTCCCTTAATGCCTCAGCCCATCGGGATGTGGAGTCAACCATCATGGCAACACGATACCCCATATCCCTGTAATACTCAGCCATCGTTATCCCTGTGAATATCGAAGCCTCCCTTGCTGCTACAGGCATATTGGAGGTATTTATCACAAGAATCGTCCTGCTCATCAGGGGCAGTCCTGAAACAGGGTCGGTCAGATTTGGAAAATCGGTCAGAACCTCTGTCATCTCATTTCCCCTCTCGCCGCAGCCGACATATACAATAATGTCAGCCATTGCAAACTTTGCCAATGACTGCTCTATTACTGTCTTTCCTGTCCCGAACCCGCCGGGAACTACTGCTGCCCCGCCTTCTGCGAGGGGAAAGAGCATATCAAAGACCCTCTGACCCGTTATAAAGGGTGTATCCGGAGGGAGCTTTTTTTTATATGGACGGGGACTACGGACACTCCACTCCTGCATCATATTGACAGGCGAGACGCCTGTCCTACCTATTTTATTTCCGCCAACAATAGCCACCACATCCTCAACCCCAAACTCACCTTCCCGTATCTCCTCTACAACACCTGAAACACCTTGCGGAATTTTTATCTTGTGAATTATCTTAGGGGTTTCTTCGACAGTCCCGATTGTATCCCCCTCCCCTGCCCTTTCCCCTGATTTCAGCATAGGGGTAAATCTCCATTTCCGTGTCCTGTCGAGTGCATTTACATGAATTCCCCTCTTTATAAAATCCCCTGTCTCTTCTTTAATTAAAGTCAGAGGTCTCTGTATACCATCAAAAATACCGGAAAGAAGACCGGGTCCAAGCTCTACGGTAAGAGGCTTTCCGTAAGTCGTTACTCTTTCTCCGGGATATAAACCGCCGGTATCCTCATAAACCTGTAGTATTACGATTGCTGCCCCCTCAAAGGGGGCTGACCGCAATCGGTTAAAGTCAAAACCCTCAAGCTGTCATTCCCGCGTGCATTTGGCGGGAATCCATGTTTTATGACTGGATGCCCGACAGAACCATTCGGGCATGACAATAGTGAGAACTGAAATATTTAAAAGTTCTATATCCCTTATCAGGACAAAGCACAATCCCGGAATTGTCAAACTTTGGGAGTCCCCCAGCAGATCTGGGGGTTTACTCATTATTGTTACAATCAGGAATGTATAGTTATCCTTAAACTTTCTCAATATCTTCCGTGAGAAGAATATCATTGAAAAACTCTTTCCGCTTCCCTGAGTATGCCAGAAAACTCCGAGTCTGCCTTGATTTTCCTTTATCTTCTTAAATGACTCAATTGCATTATTCATACCGAGATATTGATGATTTTTTGTAAGGATTTTAACGATCGAGCCGCCTGTATCATGAAAGAGGATAAAGTTTTCCAGTAAGTCTAAAAAATTCGTCTTCTCACAAGTGCCTTTAATAATTGTATCGAGGGATACAATCCCCTCCTCACCTTCGCTGTTTATCTTTTTCCATTCGCTGAAATACTCATAATCGGCAGTAACTGTTCCAATCCTGCTTTCAGAGCCATTGGAGAGGATAATAAATGCGTTATACCAGAATAACTGAGGGATAGTATCTTTATAGTCTTTGAGATTGTTTCTATAAGCATTCTCCAATTTTCTATGAACCCCTTTAAGCTCAATAAAGATAAGCGGCAAGCCATTAATAAAACAGGGTCTTCGCGTAAGAGTGTAGGTAAAAATGACCCCTGAATTACCCATAGAATAGCATAAAATAAGGGAAAAAAGAAGTTTTAAATGAGCGAAAAAATCTGTATGATAATGGGATGGGAAAAAAGAGGAAACTGCTGGACGAATATCGCTTCCCCGGATTTTGTCCGAGAGCAGAAATTAAGGGGATATTTGGAGACC
>JACQEW010000061.1 GCA_016200365.1 Nitrospinota bacterium | reverse complement strand
GGAAGCGATATTGCAACAGGAAAAAAACAGCAGCCAACGCCTTCGGTCTCCGCATTATCACCCGGTGGCAAAATAGAGTTAAATACAAAGACACCTGCAAGTCCTCTGACTGGTCAAGGAAGCGTCGTTACGCCACCGCCAACACAGGCAAGTAAATCGCCACCACTACCAGATTTTTCTTTAAAGACAGATATTCGGAAAGCTCATCCTATTATTGGGATTATTGGTGATTCTTTTACCCAAAAGCCGGAAAAAAATGGCACAAGAGTCGAAATGAACCTTTTTAATACTCATTCAGCAGATGCATCCCTTGAGATCCGTGATAAAAATGGAAACTTACAAAAAACGGTGATTATACCGGGAATCAGAGCTTCTACTGATGTAACTGTAAGTAATCCAATTAAAGGTGCAGAAAATTTATATAAAGTAGAAAAACGAGCTTATGATGCTATTACTGACCAATATCCAATCAGTGATAAAAGAGATAGTTGGGCTTCTGAAAAAACACAGGTATCTGAAATTGTTCCGCCAGGCGGAAGCATGAAGATTAGTTATAATAGCGGCACAGCATTAGCTCATAATATGCTTACTCTTGTTACGGAAGCTCTTGATATAAAACTAAGCAAAAAAGAAGATATTAAAACGCTAAATGATGTGCTTCAAAAAATAGATTTACCAAAAATTATCGTAGATGCAAAGGCAGGGAGTAGTAATAATACAGATCTTGCAGAGAAAGTCTTGCAAGGTGTTTTATCGGAAGTTGCCAAAGAAGGCGGGACAAAATTAGCATTTGATAAGATAGTTGGTGAAAAAGCTGCTGAAAAAGTTAGCAAAGCACTTGTAGGGGTACCAGGTCTAACGGCGTTTGAAGAAGGTGCAAATAAGCTCCTTACGGGTGCTGTAGCTTTAGTTCATCTAAATGATGTGGTTTCAAACTTGGTAAATGGAACTGAAGAAGTAGTTATTACTCCAACAGGAGCGGATAGTAAACTTGTGCATTCAAAAACCAAACCTTTTAAACTTCCGGAACCTGTAAAGCCGGAACTGGCAAAGACTGGGGCAGGTACAACAGTTTTAGACCAAAATACGGCATCGAGTTCATCTGCATCTGAACCCTTAAAAATCGAGTCAACACCATCACAGCAGGCTCCGTCTACATCACAGAAGAAAGATGAAAAACAGGATGAAAAGCAGGGGGTTAAGCATGCAACAGAAGTCCTGCCTCAGCAGCAGACCACTCCTCAATCACCTGTTTTAAATTTAACAACCCTTTCCACTGCCACTCTTGATATCAAGAAAGAAGAAAATCATTTAACAACATTCAGCAGGCATATACAGGATAGACAGCCAACTTCATCGTCGCAATCTTCACAGACCGGACAATCCGGGGTTTCTTCAACTCAGCCAACTGCAACTCAATCGTCTCAGTCAATACAGCCCGGAACTTCTTCAGTCCAAACAAATGTAATATTTGAGCAGCGTCAGTCTCAAACCGGCGCAACAAATGCCGCTAACACTAAATTCGATGATATTAAGATAGATTTTGTCAAAAAGACCAGGGTAAAAGTAGATGTTATCTTTTAGAGGAGATTATAGATGACAAAGGTAAAAGTGCTTATTGCGATTATTATCTGTATTCTGTTTTTTTCTCTATCCGATTCATCTGCCGAAGAAAAGGATTTGAATACGCCTGATGGCTTTATTCAGCAGGCAATGAGTCTCATCGAACAACAGAAATATAATGAGGCAGATGATCTGTTACTCAAGAATTACCCCTCAAACGAGGAGAA
The DNA here is from genome assembly GCA_016200365.1 of Nitrospinota bacterium. Lineage (GTDB taxonomy): Bacteria > Nitrospinota > Nitrospinia > UBA9942 > UBA9942 > JACQEW01. The sequence continues at coordinate 3,992 of JACQEW010000061.1, read as the reverse complement.
CATAGATGTTAATTTCCTCTTAGGCCAATCAGCGTTTGAACAGCAAAAATATGAGAAATCTATTGAATACTACTCTATTGCTCTCAAAAAAAATCCTGAGTTGCAGCGTGTCCATTATGAAATTGCAAAGGCTTATGCAGCAAATGGTAATACGGAAAAGGCACGAGAGGAATTTCAAATAGTCCTCTCAACCAATCCACCCCCGGAGGTTGGAAATGTAATCAGAAAATATCTGGAATCTTTAACGGAAGAGGTTTTAAAAGGTGCAGAAGAGCCAAAAGCTGTTGCTGAGGCTGTTGTGGAGAAAAGATGGAGTGCGAGGGTATCCCTCAGTTATATGTATGACAGCAATATCAATGCAGGGCCAAGGGCAAGCTCCGTCTTAATTTACGGTCAGCTTACAGAACTATCTGCCGATACAATGAAGAAGTCGGACAGTTCAGGGCTTTTATCCGTGTATGCAGCCTATACCCTGCCGATCTCCCAGACATTTGCATGGGATTCGGATTTGTCGGTGAATCATACGGGATATTTCAGGTATCCTGAATTTAATACAGACCAGGTTTCAGTGTCCACAGGTCCGTCATTTAAGAAAGAGAGGCTTTTTCTATCCCTGCCTGTGGTTTATGACTACCTTGCTGTTGGTCTTGATCCAATCAAAAACCACTACAGTAATTCAATAGGTGCATCACCGCAGCTCCAATATACATTTACTCAAAATCTGACATTTTCTTCAAATGCAGCCTTCCAGTCGAGGAAGTATATCCAGAATACAGACCGTGACGGTTCTATCATCTCAATCAATGCTTCAGTGCGATATATTATTGGCGATAGCGCCTATATACAGCCGGGCTATAGTTATGCAAAGACCGATACAAACAAGGCATATTTCGATAACATGCAGAATTCCGCAAATCTTGGTTTGTATCTCTCGCTGCCCTATGAATCTTCTCTCTTTATTCAGCCGAGTGTCTCATGGGTTAGATACAGGGGTAAGGAAGAGTCCTATGACAGTGTGAGGGATGACAGGGAATATATGGGCAGTGCAAGTATGTCAAAGAATTTTGGGAGAAGCGGATGGAATTGTACGGTCAGGTATACCTATATCCGTAATGAATCCAATCTTCCGATGTATGACTATGAAAGGAATCAGATTGTGGCACAGATAGTAAAGGGGTTTTAAGGAATTTCAGTTTTTAGAAGTCTGTAGGCGCTGCGGCTGTCTATTAAAAGGGAGGGTATGTATATGGATACAGTAAGGCATTATCTACATTTATTGACCTGTTTTATTATTCTTACATTACTTGCATCATGCGGCTATGATGATGCGGGAAGCATGTCCGGCAATGTATCAGGCAGAAGCACTGGCAGCGGGATAACCTCTGTGAAGATGTCTATAAAAACGAGCAGTCTGAAAATGACAGCAGGACTAAAAACAGAAAAGAAGACCCTTCTTGCCCGGGCAGAATCATTCATAAGAAAAGACCTGTTTATTTCTTCGGCAACAGCAAGCGCACCGTCAGATGTTTCTAAAATCATCTTTACAATCAGCGGCGAAGGGATGGACACAATGACAAAAGAGGTTCTTAATGCAGGACAGAATGAGATGTCAGAGACCTTTGATGTGCCGGATGGTTCTAATCGCTATTTTGTAATTGAAGGAAGAGATACATCTGGCACCCCAATCTATCGCGGTGGTAAATATGCGGACCTCAACGGCGGGGAGGTGAACCTCACCATCTATATGTCAGGTATAAAATTAACCTCTCCTGATACAATAACAACATATCAAAAAGGCAATACGGTAACAATTAAATGGACTACCAGCAGGGTGAACTCATCTGATGAGGTAGTTGTTTCAATGAAACGCGATTCTGCCTCAAATCTTACCGAGCCTGATGGCGTAAACTGGTATCGTTTCACGGAATCTGCCTCAAATACCGGTGATTTTCAAGGCACGATTCCTTCTACTATTGCAGATGCAGCGGACTGGCGTTTTTATGTGAAACATAAAGGGAGCGGCGCCTATAGTATTTCGCAAATCTCTACAATAGTGCCTCCTGCTACGACTACAACCGCAGGTACTACGACTACAACTGGCACTACTTCTACTGGTTCTACGACTACGACTGGAACTACTTCTACTGGCTCTACAACATCAACATCTTATGTGGCTTTCAACTTTGATTCATTATCCTCTGGAACGGTTAGTGACTCTTCATCTAACGGAACGAGGAATGGAACAGTTCAGGGGACTATAAGTTATGCTTCTGGTCCGACAGGCAGAGGAGATGCTGCTAATTTTAACGGCAACTGGCGTATAGTTGTGGATAATTCTACAGCAACTAATTTCAGTATGGAAGGTAGCTGGACAATGGCTTTTTCTATTTTCCCAACCGGCACATCCACATGGGGTAATGGGTTGATTCAGAGATTATCATCATCTGGTTGTGCAAACAGAGGTTTTGTTATATGGGACAAAATAATCAGTGCCTATGATGTCAGACATAATAATAATGGAATTAAAGATGATGGCTCATTGTCAGCCTTAGTTAATGACCAATGGAATCGGGTTATAATAGTGCATCGAAGCGATGATACATCGGATATATACATAAATGGGACTAAAACAAATAACAATGTTAATCTAAGGATTGACGAGACAACTACTAAACAATTGTCAATAGGCGGGAACTATCTTAACGATGGTTGTTACGGCACAGGATATGCCAATAATATAAAATTGGATGATTTCATTATTTTTACCGGTGAGTTATCTGCAAGCCAGATTGCCTCCGATAGTGTAACCAATCCTATTGGATTAGGAACGACAACCACGAGTGGAACAACAATTACAGGTACGGCTACAACTACGACTACGACAACAGGAACAACCACTACAACAGGTGGAACAACAACTACAACAACCACAACCACAAGCGATACCACTGCCCCTACTACTACAGCCGCTCCGTCAGGAGGATCATTTACGTCCTCCCAGTCTGTGACTTTATCATGTTCGGATAATTCCGGGGGGGCAGGATGTGATAAGACTTATTACACTACTGACGGCAGTACACCAACTACAACATCCACTACTTACAACTCAGCCATAACTATTTCATCCACCACTACCATTAAATATTTCAGTACTGACAAGGCTGGAAATCGGGAGGCAGTGAAGACGGAAACATATACAATTACAATTTCGAGGTATATAAACAACGGCAACGGCACAGTGACAGACACCACTACGAATCTCATATGGCAACAGGGAGAAAATCCAACAACTTACAATTGGTATCAGGCTTCGGGCACATACGACGGATCATACAATCCCAGTTCTGCCAGCGTGTGCGGGTCTTTATCTCTGAACGGTTATTCCAACTGGCGGCTGCCAACCATTGATGAATTGAAAACTTTAATTAAATCTGGGTCATTGCCTTCGATAGACACAGCCTTTTTTCCAAATGTATCGTCTGCATATTGGTCATCTACCGCAAGCACGAGCATGTCGTCCAATGCGTGGGTTGTCAATTTTAGCGATGCTTATAACTTTAACGACGGCAACGTTAAGAGTAGCAATATCTATGTCAGGTGTGTTCGATGAGGTGGACAGTGATTTAGGAATTAGGATATTGATTATTTATCACTGGGTAATTGCAGGTTGCCGAAATTTTAGAAATTTTACTCGTTCCCATGCTCTGCGTGGGAACGAAGGATTGACGCAGAGTATCCATCTCTCTGTTCCCATACTGAGTGTGGTAACAAGATTCTACCCCTTTCAGTCTCCCCTTATCATAAGGGGAGTAGCAGATAGGAGTAAAACGTAAAGAAAAAGGGGACAGGCTCAATACTGTTCGGAATGATTCTTGCTAATATTCGCAAGGGGGCTATCAACTGATAATCAAGAGGGAAGAGTAGAGTTTTTTAGAGTTTAGTTAAAGAAGAGGGAAGAGGAGGAGAGAGACTTTGGTTGGGGTATATAGGGT
>JACQEW010000046.1 GCA_016200365.1 Nitrospinota bacterium | reverse complement strand
TGATTTTAGACAGGATATACAGGATAAAACAGCCCCTGAATGCAGCTATCAGGGGCTGTCAATCCTGTTAATCCTGTCAAGTTTTTATAATTTCTTTATCAAGAATCAAACTCAATTAATCAAGAACCCTGTAGCAAGATACAAGGTATGTATGGGGAATTTTTTTACCCCTCAACCCACCCTCACCCCCCGATAAATACCTCGGGGGCAGGTTCCAACCCTTTCCCAGAGGGAGAGAGAGAGGGGCAAGGGGAGAGGGGAATAAGGTAACTCCGCAGCAGAGCTACGGGGAATAACAAGTTTATGCAACTAAGCTCTATGGACACCGAAGCGGAGTCGTCGCAAGGCGCTCATTGTCGAAGCCCTCGAAGGTGTTGCCAAAGGACTTGTCCTCGTAGTTGGTGAGCAGGCATCCGGTGTTCTGACCGTTGCATCTGCTGCGAACTCCTGAGCTCGCCGACTTACGGAAAATGCTGTTCTTGATTGGAGGCCCCTCGTAGTCCCGACCGTTTGAGGTCATCCCGAAGATGATCACCGCAGGTTTATTGGACTTGTCGGAGCAATTGTAGACGGTGTTCTTGCCCTGGTCGCCGCCGTACTCAAAAATCACATACTCAAACTTAGAGACATTGGGCTTGAAGTTGCCGGGCGAGAAGTATATCCCGGTCCAGTTGCCTGGCTCGGGGTCATTGCCGTTCGTGAACGAGTCCGATGTAAACACAATTGGCTTATCCTTGTTGCCCACCGCAACGATGTTCGCCATACTGTTCCCACCGTCGCCGATGTTGATATAGCCGCCGTTGTTGACCGCCAGCACCGAGCCCGGATCGAGGATAAACGACGGCGGGTCGTCGGCATTGCCGCTCATCTTCATGTTCTGTATGTTGCGCCACGTCAGCCCATCCTGTAGCTTGTGGAGGTGCACATCCAGCTCGATATTCATTCCCTCGGCGTGGTCGAGCTGCACATAGCGGGTGGGTTTCGGGATGTCGCCCACCTTGAGAACATCATCGGTAACGGTGTGCGCTCCATAGACATCGGAGACGGTGTTGAGTACCCCTGATGAGGCAGAGAGTCCCGCGTTGTAGACATCAAGGTACTGCATTGTGGATTCGCCGGTCTTCGAACCCGACCCGAAATAAATCCCTCCCCAGTATTGCTTACTGTCATTCTTTTGGGCAAAGACAACATGTTTGTCAACTGTGCCCAGCACCTTGAGGGTCGCACCTTCCTCGATGTTGATACTGCCCGCAGGCGGCGAGGGATGTCCATCGGCACCCGGAGGTCCATAGTCAAAACACACCACCGTTCCCGCCTTGATGGTCAGCGACTTCTTGACATGAAAGGGACCAAAGACAATGTATACATTATCGGGCGTCCATGTCTCGTCCTTATCAAGGACAGCGCTGGCATTGATGGCGTGGCCGTATACCTTCTGAGGCTTGTCAATCGGACACTTGTATCGGTTGGCTGTGCTGACCTTGCCTCCAAGCTTGGGCGCCGCAGCTTGAGCGCCGGGGGTCCAGGTGGCTACAACTGCGATCATGAGGCACAGCAGGACGCTTGATAAAAATTTGCTTTTTCCTTTCATCTTTTACCTCCTTAAAATAAAAAATAATTTATCTTGCAGTGCGACACTTTAGGGTTGATTAATGCAAGGCTGAAAGCCTTGCCCTACAGTCTTATCCTACACAAATTCCATGGTTACCTAACAACCACCTCCTTTTATTAACTGATTTTTTCAGTGTCTCTTTTTATTCTTTTATCCCTTCAGCCCTTTTTACTGTACTCGGCCGCTTTAACATTGTCCTTAAGTCCCTCATATATGTTTGCAAGGCTGCTGTAGAACGAGAATTAAAGAATCCTGAAAAACACCCAGAAGGTTACTACAGAGAATATCGTAAGCATTAAAAAACCCTGCGCAAAATGCTCTGCACGGGATGGTAATTTTTGAAGAAATCTATCAGGAGTTAGGCTGACAAGAAGATAGAAAAACAGGAAAAAAGAAAATGGATTAAAATGAAAGGCATTCCCGATCTCACCGCGTATCAGCGAGAGAAACGCCCTTGTCATTCCGCACCCCGGACATTGAATGCCAAACACGGTTTTTACCGGGCAGAATACAGGCGAAAAATTCTCAACACTATAGATAGGAAAGATTCCGCTATAATGTAAAATTGCAATAATAAGCAAAGCTGCAAAAAGAGGAAAAACAAACCCCTTTGGTATTAAGAACTTTTTCATTTACACTTTTTTATTTGCTAAATATTTTATTAAGCTCCGACTGCTGAATAGCATCCGCTATAATCCCAATTCCAAATACAGTTAGGATAACACTTAAAAGCGGCAGATTTGCAGATTCAGATCTGCTCAGTTTTTTTTGTATCTCTATAATGGATTGTGCCATGACATACTCATGATAAACATGATAAATACCGCAGGTAACGAGGGTTATCAAAAACCACTTTCCAAAGCTATATTCTTCCCTCCCCAGAAGATAGTTTACAGCATTAATTTTTCTCCTCTGCCAGAAGAACATATAATAAATACCGCATGTAATAAGGGACAAAACAATGTCCTTTGCAATACTTGAAGCGTACTCCTCTGCCTTTACTCTTAAATCCGTCAATTGTGTCATAATATGCCTCCTTTCCTTATAAAAGGTGAGTTTGAATTTTACGAAATAATATCAAAATGGAGGGGATATATCAACTTTTTTTCATATACCCTTATAACTATATATCCTTGCATAATTAAAGCGACATAAAGTGTCATTGCGAGGAGCGTCAGCGACGAAGCAATCTCTTGATTTATCAACAGGTTTAGATTGCTTCGCTGTCGCTCGCAATGACAAACTATTGATGCGTTATTTATACAAGGCTATATAAGAACAGATATAACTGATATGAAATTGCTTTTTACTGTGAGAAGTATATAACTCCCGAAAATGGCTGTCAAGGGCGATAAAGGTGATAAAGGTGATTTTTTTATTGATTATCCGGCTGTTCCTGAGGAGCGGGATTGGAAAACTATCATGCAGCAAGCTGGAATATTAAAATTGTAATCTTTTAAGCATAACGCCTTCTCCCTTAAAAAGATCGGCATCATTCTTTAACACATATTCTCTCAATTTCTCCTGCTCTTCATGGATTTTAATATCATCGGTTTTACCTTTAGATATTACCTCGCCCTTAAGGTCTCCTGATTTAATTCCTTTTATAATAGCCTGAGAGTCAATAATCGAGTACTCAAGCTTGTCGCCGCTGACCCGGTATTTTATAAACAAGTAACCTTTGATAAAGTTTTCAGGTTTAACCCACTTCAAATTAAGATAGTTATTGGAAGAAAGCTTTGAGGTATGTCCTATGAATTCGGTTGCCTCTACCTCTCCATCTTTTTTAAACGCAACCATTGTAATATTAAGAAACTCTTTTTTCTGGTCCTTCCCGATATGAAGAAACCCTGTTTCATCAGTATCTTTCCAGAACCATGAACCAATTAATTCATTGCCGGGATTTCCCAATATCGGCTCGGTTAATGGATTATCTGAGGATGGAATGCAGCCTGATATGAGAAAAAAGGTTATGGCTGATATTATTAATAAATGTTTCATAGTCAGAATTTTAGAACTATCTTCTCTCTTTGAGTATATTCAAAGCAGCTTCATACTCCGTAACCATCTCTTTTGTTAGGTCTTTGCTGAAAATCCCAAACATCATCGCAAACCGCTCTATCTGCTCATCTTTTCCTCTTTTCATATTGCCCCATATATCTCCACCGGCATTTAAGGATTCTATCATGGACTTCATGTTATGTATCTTATCACAACAGCTTATTGCCTTTGCCTCCATACTTGCAGTTCTCAGATGTTCTATATATCTACTTTTCCTATCTTCCCATGAAAGAGTTTTATCCGGCTCAGATGTCTCTCTAACCATAACCGCAACTACAGGTCCGAACTCTTTTTCTATCTGCTGTAGAGTCATTGCCGTATCTTCAACCGTATCATGCAGGATTCCGGCAATAACAGCATCTTCTGAAAAGCCGTAGTGAGAAAGCATCATGCCGACGGCAAAAGGATGAGAGATATACGGCAACTTTTTCTCAGGATTTTTACGATATTGGTTTTCATGGCAGATGGAAGCAGTTTGAATTGCTTTGCCTATCCTGTCTGTATACATTGAATACCTCCTGTTTTTAGTTTTTTTTTACTTGAATGCTTCAAGTTTATCATTGTTTGCCATGCTTACCTTGCGCCTCGCCCTGTTTAGCCGCTTTCTTCATCCACTCGGCAGCCTTGGCAGCATCCTTTGTTATTGCGAAAACTGATTTAACTTTAGCCATTTTCCACTCCGTTATTAAAGTTTTGCACCTTTTGATTGCTTTTGTCGTGCCGTAGTGCGATGAACAAACCGGCTAAGGCGCCAGCGGGAACACTGACCCAACCGTAGAAAATAAGGCTGAAGAATGTCAGTCCGATGGCACCCACCAGGGCTGACAATGGGTCCGCTGGAGGCTCGCCGAGAGAACTTTTGCAGCCGCCAAAGAGGTGATAGCAGACATTGGCGAGCAGGAACACTATATACCAACAAATGTAGTGAGCCGCCAGCCCGCTGAGGGATCCAGCCAGTATCGCCCTAATTTTTGTCACCCCCTCTCGGCTCCTCTCAACCAATAGTTTCCAGAAGAATGCCGATGTAATAAAAGCCGCCAGCGCCGCCGGCACAGGGATGTAGGTATAATTGACGGAGAAGACGGAGAAGAAGGCGACATGCCCACCTATCAGGATGCCGCCCACGGCACAGAGACCGCTCATTTGCAATGTTCTTTTATTTGAGTTACTAATCACAGTTTTTGGTTCTTTCGTAAAAAAGTTGAAAACCGTAAAATAACCACAGAGACACTGAGACACAGAGAAAAACCATAAGGAGAAATGGGGAAAGAAAGAGAAAGGGAGAAAAATAAAATTTGGACACAGATAAACACAGAAAAATCGGATAGAGAATTTTATT
>JACQEW010000401.1 GCA_016200365.1 Nitrospinota bacterium | reverse complement strand
CAAATTTTATTGCACGGGTAAGCTCCGAGACAGTGTATATTTCTCTTTCTTGCTGCATGGAAATTATATATCCGCAGATTTCGCAGATTACCGCAGATTATGAAACAAGATGTAAGAGACAAGATGTAAGAGACAAGATGTAAGAGACAAGATGTAAGAGGCAAGAACGAATCTTGCTTCTTGTTTCTTGCTTCTGATTTATATTTTCTTCTTAATCTGCGTTAATCTGCGTAATCTGCGGATTAATCATGTTTTGTTCAGTGTATTTTTAAAGGCAATCAATGTGTTTTTCATTAGCATTGCGATTGTCATGGGACCAACACCGCCGGGGACAGGAGTAATATAAGATGCCCTCTCTTTTACCGATGGGAAATCTACATCTCCGATTAATCCTGCCTCATCTCTGTTTATGCCTACATCAATAACCACTGCCCCCTTCTTGACCATATCGGCTTTTATAAAGGCAGGCCTGCCTATGGCTGCCACTAAAATATCCGCCTTATTTGTGTAATCCGAAAGATTCCTGGTCTTTGAATGGCAGACGGTAATTGTGGCGTTTCTATGGAGGAACAAGAGCGCAGCGGGTTTTCCTACAATATTGCTCCTGCCGACAATTACCACCCTCTTCCCCTCGATTGGTATTTCGGTTTTATCGAGGAGGGTTATTACTCCGAGAGGGGTGCATGATATTAAGGAAGCTGTATTCGCTACCAGTTTCCCGACATTTACAGGGTGAAATCCGTCCACATCTTTATCAGGGGCGATAGTCTCGATGATTTTATTCGATTGTATATGATGGGGGAGGGGAAGCTGTACGAGGATGCCGTGGATTTCGGAATTGTTATTGAGAGAGCCGATAAGGCTGAGGATGGCTTCCTGTGATGTCTCCTTAGGCAGATGGTATTCGGAAGACCTTATTCCTATCTCCAGACAGGACTTCTTTTTATTTCTGACATATACTGCCGAGGCAGTGTCGTCGCCGACGAGTATGACCGCCAGTCCAGCCTCTTTTCCTGTATCTCTCTTTATTTTTTTCAGTTCCTCTGCAATCTCAATTTTTATTGCAGAGGCTATCTCTTTTCCGTTAATAATAGCAGCTGACAAATCTTCCTCCCCGAATGAAAGAATATCAAAAGAATTCTTGTAAAGCAAATAAAGAAAAAAAAACCACAGAAGATGCAGAGAAAATTATATATCCGCAGATTTCGCAGATTAGCGCAGATAAAGAAGAAATTAGAAATCAGAAGCAAGAAACAAGAAACAAGATTCTTTCTTGCCTCTTACATCTTGTCTCTTGCATCTTGTTCCATAATCTGTGTAATCTGCGTAATCTGCGGATTAATCGCTTTTTTTGCCGTTTTTCGGCAAAGAGACGATGAAACGGCTCCCCTTTCCTGCCTCGCTCTCGACTTCGATTTTCCCGCTGTGGGCATTCACAATCGCCTTGACTATAGAAAGTCCGAGCCCGCTCCCTGCCACCACGCTGCGGCTTGCGTCTACGCGGTAAAATCTGTCGAATATCCTCTCCTTATCCGCATCGGGTATGCCGATGCCCGTATCCGTTATTGTTACGACTGCCCATCCTTCACTGCTGCCAACCTCGATATTGATATATCCCCCAGGTTTATTATTATTATATTTGATTGCATTATCCACAATATTTATAAACATTTCTGTAAGCCTCTCTTTATCACCCTTGACATTCGTCCTTTGCCCTTTCAGGTTTATCGTTATCCCGCGGCTCGATGCAGAAGGCGACAGCAGTTTCACTACATCTTCGGTTATATCCATCAAATCGGTATCGGAAAGATTTAGAGCAAAGGTTTTGCTCTCCAGTCTCGAAACATCGAGTATGCGGTTGATAATCCCCGACATCCTATTGACCATCTCGCCGATAATCTGGATTGCCTCCTGATATTCGGCAGCCGTTCTTTCTTTTCTGAGCGTAACATCGCAGTAGCTCTTGATAACCGATGTCGGGGTTTTTAATTCATGGGAGGCATCCGACATAAACCGGCTCTGTTTTGAAAAGAAATCTTCGAGCCGTTCGAGCATCGTATTGAAGCTGACAGCGAGGAGCCTCAATTCTTTATCCATACCATTCCCGTCAATTCTCTCGTTGAGGCTCATTTCTGTAATCTGCCCCACCTTTTTTGAAAAGACATTCAACGAGCTTAATGACCAGTCTGTTATAACAAATATACCGATTCCACAGAGGATAAAAACCGCAGGAAATATAGTCAGCATAACATTTCTGAAAGAATGAATGACCTGATAATGCCCCTCCAGTAAATCAATTGCCTGAATCGTAATAATCCCGATGGATAATTTAAAGGATTGGGTCATGATGCGGAGCGGAATTTTTTCGGATACAACGACAGTTTTATAGGATTTCACAAAAGATTCTTCGGTAAACCCCGTTAGAAAGTCTTCGCCGTGTTTGCTATAAAAGGAATTTATTTCATCCCCGCCCTTACGGGCGGGGCTTTCTAACGGGGTAAACGGGAGCAATACATCCGAAGTTAAAATGGAAGGGAGATTGCCTATAATCCTGCCGTCCGGCAAAATAATCATGTAATAATAACTTGAGAGTGCGGCAGTATATTTTCCCGATTCTATCTCTGCCAATTCTTTCTTTATCTCGTCGGGTTCCGTGCCTAAGAGACCGGAAATCAGCCGGACTCCATTGCCGAGATGCCTGTCAACGGAATTGATAACAATATCCGACAGTTTATAATACAAAAAGAATCCCAGACCTGTAAAAATAATGGAAAAAACAGATAAAAACCAGATAATGAGCTTGGATTTTATGGATGTGAACATAATATGCAAGGAAATTATAAAAACTTGACAGGATTAACAGGATTGACAGGATTAATTTTTGCCCCTGATAAATTCAATCAGGGGTTATCCTGTTTTATCCTGTATATCCTGTCTAAAATCATGTCTTTGTTCTTCTTTATCTTTCAGTATATATCCGCTGCCCCTGACCGTATGTATCAATTTCTTTTTGAAGCCCCTGTCTATCTTGTTGCGCAGGAAGTTGATATATACATCTACGACATTGGACTGGGTATCGAAACTTTCGTCGTATATATGCTCTGTCAAATCTGTTCTTGTTATCACCGTATTCTTGTTGTATGCCAGATATTCCAGCACCGCATATTCCTTTGCAGAGATGGGGATAAATTTGCCTCCCCTTTTGACCTCATGGCTTGCAGTGTCTATTTCCATATCCGCTACTCGTATAACCGCCTCTTTTACATCGGTCTTGCGCCTCAGGAGCGACCTTATCCTTGCCAGCAGCTCACCGAATTCAAAGGGTTTTGTCAGGTAATCGTCCGCCCCTGCGTCCAGCCCTTTTATCTTATCGGCTATAGTATCTTTAGCCGTAAGGAGAATCACAGGAGTTTTTATGCCTTTCTTTCGTATATTGCCCAATATCGAGAGACCGTCCATCTCCGGCAGCATAATATCCAGTATGATTGCATCGGCAGGAAAGTTTTCTGCCATGTATAATCCCTCTTCGCCGTCATGGGAGACATCCACGCTGTATCCTGCCTCTTCGAGTCCCTTCTTTATAATATGTGCCAGCCGCTTCTCGTCTTCAATCAGAATTATTCTCATTATGATTACCTAACTTTAACAGACATGATATTTTTACAACTCCAATTTTAACACATTTAATCAAGAAAATTATAAAAATTCATATAGAACGCGGATGATGCAGATGACGCAGATGGACACGGATTATGGAACAAGATGCAAGAGACAAGATGCAAGATGCAAGATTTTTTTCTTACTTCTTACTTCTTGATGTATCCGTGTAAATCCGTCCAATCCGTGTCATCTGTGTTCTATTGGGTTTTTGTTCTTTTAATCTTCCTTTAATCTTTCAAAATATAGAATATTTGACCTTTTTATAATTGATTTTGTAAAATACACTTTCCCCATGAAAAAGATTTTTATTTTTATAACCTTTGCCTTATTTGCCGCAAATGCCTGGGCGCAGGATGATATTGGCTCGCTTATCAGTCCCGGCGCCTTGTCAGAGCCGCATGCAAAATATGAAGGTATCGGCAACTGCACAAAATGCCACAGTCTGGGAAAGGGTGTCCCTGACAGCAAATGTCTTGAATGCCACGACAAGCTTGCCGAAAGGATAAAAAATAAAGAGGGGTTACACGCCGCATATTCGGAAGCCTGTATAAAGTGTCATACTGACCATAAGGGCAAAAGTTTTAAGATAATCTCCCTCGATAAAGAAAAATTCAATCACGATTCCACAGGTTATCCATTAAAGGATAAGCATTCAGGTGTCAATTGTAATAAGTGCCATAAAAAGGAAGGTGTATATGCAGGACTGCAAAAGGAGTGTATATTCTGTCATGAAGATAAGCATAAGGGACAATTAGGCAAGGATTGCAGCAGATGCCATACTTTCAAAGGCTGGAAGGATATTGAAAAATTTAATCACACCAGGGATTCTAAATACTCCCTTACAGGAAGACATACAGAGGTAAAGTGCGAAAAATGCCATGTCAGGAATATATATAAGATTGAAAAATTCGAGGAGTGTATCGCCTGTCATAGAGACCCGCATAAAGGTAAGCCTGCATGCGCCGAGTGCCATACTACCGAAAACTGGAAGAAGGTAAAGGTTGACCATGCAAAGACAAACTATCCGCTTACCGGCAAGCACATCGAGGTAAGCTGTGAAAAGTGCCACAAGAACAATCAACTGAAAGGCATACCTTATTTAACCTGCACATCTTCGTTCTGTCATACTGATGCACATAAAAATCAGTTCCCCGGCAAGCCCTGTGAATCATGTCATACAACGAAGGGCTGGAAGCCGCCGTTATTTAATCATAATGCACCTGAGTATTCAGGATTCAGGCTTGACGGCAAGCATCTTGAAACAGCCTGTGAAAAATGTCATAAGGAGGGGAGATATAAAGCGATTAATTACAAGACCTGCGATACCTCTGATTGTCATAAAGATACGCACAAGGGACAGTTTAAGGGGAAGGCATGTGAAAGCTGTCATACAGTAAAAGGCTGGAAGCCGCCGTTATTTAACCACAATGCACCTGAGTATTCAGGATTCAAACTT
>JACQEW010000406.1 GCA_016200365.1 Nitrospinota bacterium | reverse complement strand
TGAGGAATATATTTTTTAATCTCGTTTATGTCCATACCCTTGAAAACAGTAGGCAATAGGCAATAGGCTTTTTACTGCTTACTGCCTACTTTCTTCTCCAATTCCCTAACCCTTTTAATCAACTCCGGCAGTTTCGTAAGTCCCGCCTGTATCCTCTTCCAGAGGCCGTGGTCAATGGCAGGCATCCCTGAGTATACACCCGATTCCAAATCCCCTGTCGCCCCTGCCCTTCCGGCAAGGACAACCCCATCGCCTATATTTAAATGGTCGGCAGCGCCTGCCTGTCCACCCATAACCACATTCTTCCCGATATTACAACTGCCGGAAATACCTGCCTGTCCCGCTATTACAGTATTATCACCTATTGTAACATTATGGGCGATCTGGACAAGGTTATCTATCTTGACACCTTTTTTAATTACAGTGCTTCCAAGTGTCGCCCTGTCTATGCAGGTATTCGCCCCTATCTCCACATCATCCTCTATTACCACATTTCCAACCTGTGGTATCTTCCTGTATTTCCCATTGTCATCCTTTACAAACCCGAATCCATCGCTCCCTATAACAGCCCCGCTGTGTATAATAACATTTTTACCTATAATAACATCATGGTATACATTGACATTTGAATAAAGAACAGAGCCAGCCCCTATCTTAGACCCTCTCCCCACAATAGTAAAAGGATATATTACAACATCGTCTCCAATTTCTGCATCATCTTCAATATAGACAAAGGGATAGACAGTTACATTTTTTCCGATTTTTTTAGTCTTAACCGATGACTTGCTGTCAATACCTTTATGGGAAGGCTCCGGATTTGGATAGAAGATTTTTAGCAGAGAAATCAATGATAGATACGGATTTTTAACAGATATAGCCGGATGCTGACCGCTATCAGCTATCAGCTTATCAAATCCCTCTTTCAATACCACTGCAGATGCCCTTGAATTTTTTATCTCGTAGAGGTATCTCTCCTGTGCAGCAAATGTAATATCCCCCTCCCCTGCCCTATCTATCTCTGCTACTCCTGTAATCTCGGTATCAGGATTGCCATCTAACCTGCCATTAAGTATTTTTGCTATCTCACTAAGCTTCATAAAAATAGTAGGCAGTAGGCAATAGGCAGTTTGTTTTTTCTGCTTACTGCCTACTGCTTACTGCCTACTGCTTTTTCTGCTCATCGTATCTCTTTACCAGTTTATCCGTGAGGTCAACATTGTCCGCAGCATATAACACGGTATCGCCCTTTTCCATTATAATAGTAAACCCCTCCTCCTGTCCTATCTTCTGAGCCAATTTAATAAGCTCCGATACTATCCTCGCTGTCATCTCCCGCTCCCTCATCATGATGTCCCTTTTCGTATCCTCTTTATATCTGTCCAGATCCCTGCCCTTTCTCCTGAACTCCTCGGTTTTTCTTTCCCTTTCCGACTCCTTCATCATAAATCCCTGCTTCGTCAGCTCCTCTTCCAATTTTTTAACATCTTCCTCCCTCTCTTTAAGTATACTGTTCTCCTTTTCTATATCTTTTTTCAGCTTTTCCAGCGCAGTCTTCCCTATAGATGATTGATTTAACGCCTTCTGAAGATCTACATATCCTATCTTCAGAGATTCTGCCGATGAATTATATGCCGTTCCAAATAAAAAGAAAACCGATAAAACAACTGCTATTAAGTTTTTCATAACCCCTCCCTAAAATAGTTAAGAGTTAAGAATGAAAAGTGAAGAATTAAAGGATTCCTTAATTTTTTAACTCTTAACTCATAACTCTTCACTCTTAACTCAAAATGCCCTTCCTATCGTAAAATGGAATTCTGTGGAGCTTTCCCCCGGCATCCTGTCCAGCTTGAATCCCCATGCAAAACTTATAGGTCCCATCGGTGAAAAGAACCTGACTCCAAATCCCCATGCGTGCCGCATCCTTCCTATATCAAAATTGCTGCTGCTGGTCTTGGATATATCACCCTCCCATCCGTAAACATTTCCCCTGTCATAAAATAGTAATCCCCGTACATACCGGGTAAATGGATATATCACCTCTGTATTCAAAAGCAAGAGTGACCTCCCTCCGATGGAGTTTCCAGCCCAATCTCTCGGACCCACATCATTAAAATTAAATCCCCTGAGAGATTCCGAGCCGCCGAGGAAAAATCTTTCAAATATAGGCAGATCGCTTCCGCCGTGTCCGTCTGCATAACCTGCCTTACCATGAATCATAAACACAAAGTTCCACCAGAGAGGATGGTACCAGCTATTCTCTCCTATCATCTTATAATAGTTTATGCCTCCGCCGAGCGAGCCTCCTGCATATTCAAAAGATAGATTTTGTCTTGAGCCTCGCTGTGGATTAAAGAAATCATCCCTTGTATCCCTTGTTAATGAAGGGGCGATGCTGCTGGTTATTCTGTCGCCTTCCTGTGAGAGGAGATAATAGGTAGCCAACTCCCTATTCGCTATGGATATATTGACCGTCTCATACCTGTAAGAAATATTACCCCCTGTATACTCACCCAGTGATTTTCCAAATCTTATACTGCCCCCCTGGTTCCTCGATATATAACTGACATAATTCCGCTCGGTGTTAAAGAGGCTGAATCCAAGCATGAGCTCTCTATCATAGAGCCTCGGCTCGATGAGTTCTATTTCATAATCCTTGCGAAGCGATGACAACTGGGCATTCAGGGCAAGCCTCTGTCCCTTTCCGAAGAGATTGCTCTGCGAAATCTGGGCGAAGAATATTGCATTTTCCAGCGAGCTGTATCCCGCGCCTACCCCAAAGCTGCCGGTCGTCCTTTCGGCAACCTTTACATCGAGGTCAATCATATCCTCTTCCCTGCGGCTCTTCTGCTCGAAACCTACTTCCTCAAAGAATCCCAGATTATTCAGCCTCTCCCTGCTCCTCCTCAATTTGGAGCTGTCAAAGACCTCTCCCTCCTGAAGCCTGAACTCCCTGCGGATTACATTATCCCTCGTCTTTTCATTGCCGTATATATTTATCCTTCCTATATATACCTTTCTCCCTTTATCAATCCTGATGGCTATATCTACCTTTTTAAGATTGTCGTCAACATTTGTCTTTGGAATTACATCGGCAAAGGCATATCCCTTTTGAGAATACATATCCGTTATATCGAAGATATCTTTACCGAACTGAGACCTGTTGAATATATCGCCTTCCTTTAATTTAAGCGCCTCCCGCAGCTCCTTTTCAGAATATACCTCATCCCCCTCTACCTGAACGGTTCCAACCCGGTACTGCTCTCCTTCTCTTAAAAATATATTTATGTATATCTTTCTTAACTCCTTATCAACCTCTATCCGCGGATCTTCTATCCTTACCTTTATAAAACCGTTGTCGTGATACAGAGATTCGAGTTTAAGTATATCTGTTTTCAGGACATCTTTTTTATATGTCCCCGATTCCGTAAACCATGAGAAAACCCCTTTTTCCTGAGTATCTACCTGCTTTTTCAGCCTGTCTTCGTCAAAAAACCTGTTCCCTATAAAGTCTATCTCCGTAACATATACCTTTTTCCCTTCTTCGATTTTAAACTCTACCTCGACCTGGTTAT
>JACQEW010000405.1 GCA_016200365.1 Nitrospinota bacterium | reverse complement strand
TCCTGACTCCTGACTCCTGACTCCTGACTTGTATAGATTTTTGAAGGCATCTATATGTTCCCTTTTATCATACAACCTGACTATCTCCACCCCTTCTGTTTCGAGGTGTTTTATACTTTCATAAATTGCATCCTGATACTCGTAGGAGGAAATAATAATACCTAAATTGAAAATTGGAAATTCGGGGCATCCACGAAAGTGGGTCGTGGAAATTTTATCTAACGAATATACCTTATACCCCAGAAACCCCTCCCTCTGTTTAATCTCCGACTTATCAATAAAACCCAACAACCCCTCTTTTATATCTATATGTTTCAACAACTGTGCAGAATGTTCCCCCGCTCCATAAATAAGGAAGTTCACTCCCTTCTTTTGCCACTCCCCTATCTTATCCTTTGCACCATCTATAAACTTTTTAAATACTTCAGATTCGTAAAACATAACTTAATTTTTATAAGACGCCATTTTTCTATAATACTTATCAAAACTTCCCTCTCGATATGCCTCTCCATCTCTTACCGCAATAACCGCACGCCTTCCAACGCTTTTGCTTCTTCTCAAAACCTGAATGCCGTTGATTAAACCGTTTCTTGCCTGTTTTGAAATAGGGCGCTGTGCCTTTTTCTCATGGTATATCCTTTTTCAAACTGAATTCCATTTCAACAAGTTCCTTCTCACGGAGCAGCTCGGTCTTTAGCTCATCTTCAGTCGGCAGATAGGGGACATATTTAGAGACAAATATCTGTTTCTGTCCTTCAGGCAGTGTATATTTCACTACGGCATCATTTTTTCTTGCGCAGAGGAGTATTCCCCGATGGGCTCATTTTCGCCCTCTGCCATCTGGGTTCTTTTGTAATAATTGACATACATCTGCATCTGTCCGATGTCCTGATAGGTCAATTTTCCAACTTTGAGGTCTATGAGAACAAAACTGCGGGTCAGTCTGTTGTAAAAGACAAGGTCAATATAGAAATGGTCACCATCAAGAGTAATCCGCTGCTGACGCGCGACAAATGAAAAACCTTTTCCCAATTCAAGTAAAAATTGCTGGAGTTTATCTATCAATGCCTGTTCGATGTCCTTTTCCAAATGCTTCTCATGCCTCTCTAAACCAAGAAACTCAAGCACATAGGGGTCTTTTACAATGTCCGAAGGAGATGCAATATTGTGCCCCTTTTTCGCAAGTTCAAGCACTCCCTTTTTGTCTCTGCTCAATGCAAGCCTTTCAAACAGCAATGAGCAAATCTGTCGCTCAAGTTCTCTTGTAGACCATTGAGCATTGACCGTTTCCGCCTCATAAAAAGCACGGGCTTTAGACTTTTCTACCCTCAATAAAAGGCGATAGTGTGTCCAGCTTAATTCTGAACGCAGTGCGTTCACTTTTGGATAGTCCAAATAAAAACTCCGCATAAACCAGAGATTTCTTTCATCAAAGCCTTTGCCAAATTCGGAAGACAAACGATCGGCAAGTCCCTGAATGAGACCTTTTCCATATTCCGCGCGTTCAGCCCCTTTCTGCTCCTCCTCAATAATAACCTTGCCTATATGCCAATAAGCCTGCACCATTGCCGTATTCACGACATTGAAAGACTTTGAGCGAGCCTTTTCAAGAATTGTTTTTATGCTCTTATATGTCTGTTCAATTGCCGGCACTGGATTATTTTTCATGCTTCTCCCTCCTCTCCCCACACTTCCGCAATAATCCTTTCAATACGCCTTTCCGCCTCTTGCCATAATAACCGCACGCCTTCCCAATATTAATTTTGGTGTCTTATTGATAATCGCTATCTTAGATACTTTATTCTTTCTATCATCTCTTCGGGAGATGGCAGATATTTTTTTAGTTCACGCGGCAGCTTTTCAGTCAGCTTGTAGGTAGATACACCTATCGGCTTTTTCGTATCCTTCAAAGCATATTCAACAATCGTCCGGCTTTTGTCCTTGCATAATATGATGCCGATTGAAGGGTTTTCGTCAGGAAGTTTTACCATCTCGTTCAGGGCGGAGAGATAAAACTGCATCTTGCCGGCATATTCAGGCTTAAAAGCGCCTACTTTCAACTCTATCGCCACAAGGCACCGCAGTTGCCGATGATACAAGAGCAGATCAATAAAAAACTCCTGCCCATCTATCTCCAGCCAATATTGATTGCCTGCAAATGTAAAATAGCCGCCCATCTCTATAAGAAACTTTCTCACATTTTCAAGAAGCGCCAGCTCAAGCTCCTTTTCTGAGTGCTCTTCGCCGAGTTCCAGAAAATCAAAGGAGTATTCATCCTTAACCGCCAACTTTGCCTGATGCCGATATTTTTCAGGGACGGTTTTATCAAAGCTTGTCTGATTTGCCATATACCGTTCAAATGCGCCGGCTTCAAGCTGGTTTATCAGGACATCTTTTGTCCATCCAAATTTCTTTGTTGTTTTGATGTAAAACTCGCGATGTATATCGTCTTTGCAACGCTCCATGATAATGACATTTTTAGTCCAGCTAATTTCTCGCACCAATGGTGCGAGTTTTTCATTCGGACGGTATGTGAGATAGAAATTTCGCATTCTCCAAAGATTTGCGCTGGAAAACCCCTGTATTCCCGAAAACTCTTTTTGCAGGTCTTTTGCCAGTGTCTCCACAATTGCCTTGCCCCAGCCGAGCTTTTTCTGCTTTGCCACTATTGATCTACCTATGTCCCAATACAGATTTATAAGCTCTTTGTTTACAGCTTTGAGAGCGTCATATTGGGCTTTATATATTCGCTCTTTTATCTCTTTAAGAAATGTCTTATATTCGGCGGTTACTATTGCTGACATTTAATTTCCTCCCTCCACAATCTCACTCTCTTACCCTTTGCCTTTTTTCTCCTGTCTCCAACATCCCTCTCCCCACACCCCAGCAAGTATATTTTTAATCCGCCTTTCCGCCTCTTGTTGCAAAAACAAGCTTCTATACCATCATATGTCTATGAGAAAAGCTAACCTCATTTTAGGCCATTCCAAGATTTTATCCTATTACAGACATCTTCTATTCTTTCGGTTAAGTCAAGGGCAGTAATATTCTCCTTAGTAAAATTCTGACAAACTTTTTCAGCAAAAAGAACCTTGTTATTCAAGAAAGTCTTGCCTTCCCCATTTTTCATAAGATTAATGTATTCGCTAAATTCTTGATATTGACCCACTTGTGATATTGTTTCTGTAGGATAAAGTTTATCCATTACAGCAGCCGAAATATAGTTTTCTATTTCGCGTCCTTTTGTAATCCAGCATAATCCGCTGATATTCTCAATTTCCGACTTAATTCTAAGTTTGGTTGAATTAATAGCCTGTGTCTCATCGCTTTTATCGCTATCTATCACTATTATTGCGTTACGATTGACTCTTAGAATGTTGAGCAAGTTATCGTCAGCCACATCCGGCTCTTGTGCTGATAAACGGGCAAGCAGTCTGCCACCGTAAAATACACATTGATAATGAGTGCCTTCCAAAAGCTTGCCTTCAGACCAAATATCAATCCATCTGTTCAAATATAAACGATCTGAAGGGCCTTCAACCCAGATGACCCCCATTGGCTTGCAGCAAATCACTTGCCCTTATATCTAAATCGTCAAGGATTCCTTTATTTTCAATATATGTTTTTACTGTCCTGACATTCGCTTTTTCGCCATCATGCGTAACATGGAGTATTTGTGCATTTTCATTATGACTAAACATATCAATCGCAACATTGGAGTGTGTTGTAAAGAAGAAGGTGCAGCCCTCTTTTATGGCTTTATCAAGCAAGTATAAGAGAAGTCTCCGGAGTAAAGCTGGATGGAGATTGTTTTCCAACTCTTCAAAAGCAAATATGTATTGATTTAGCTCTTTTTTTTCAGCATGGGGCAGCAAATACAGAAAACAAAGGACAAGGATTATCGTTTTAAATCCACTGCCAGTGTGTGATAGAGGAATTATTCCTTTATTGTTTTCTTCTAAATAAACCTCCCAAATGTTGTTTGACACCTGACAAACAATATCGGTAAAAGAGGTATCTGGATCACATATACTATTTAATTCTTTGAGCAGGGTTTTTCTCACCAACTCACTTGGTAATCCAACTTTATTGATAAAGTTTTGAATGACATTCGTTGTGCCTTGACCACTTTCCTTAATATATATACTGTCGTCGTTCGGTTCAGGCAAAATATTCCGTTCGGCAAAAAGGCGCTTAAAAACTTTTCCATTCAGCTGACTTTTTTTCTGGGCGAGGTTATCCGCTTTAT
>JACQEW010000404.1 GCA_016200365.1 Nitrospinota bacterium | reverse complement strand
TTCCAATTTGGCATTGTAAGCGATGGAAGCACCATGCAATCCATGCAGTTAAAATATTTATAAATTTCGAGAGAGGGGACACGGTCAATAATTTTTACTCTATGGCTGATACCTGCACCTTTTGTCCTCCCGATGATTTTACTCTTTAATGGTCCGGCTCCAATAATAAGCAGGTGAGAGTCAAAACCAGCATTTAACACGGCATCGAGTAAATCGCCAATTCCCTTTTCATGGACGAGTCTGCCGACAAAACCTATTGTAAATTTATTTTCCGGATTCAATTCCTTTTTTAAGCATTTGATATCGTCCTTTTTAAATATTTGAGGGTTAACACCGAACTGGGGAATAACCTCTGCTTCCTTGCTAAAGCCTTTTTTTAAAAGAATGTTTTTTGCCTCCCGGTTTCCTGCGATAGCAAAATCGGCACGTTTTAGATTATATTTTTCTATCCATGAGAAAGGCGGAGGGTATTTCTTATAAAGATTTTGCCATGTGAAAAAGATCGCTTTTGCCCCTATCTTTTTTGCCAGCCTCATTGCCTGAAAGGTTATAAAACTATAATGTTCTTCGTCAATATGGACAATATCGGGTCTAATATCTTTAAATAAGCCCGAAAGAGAGGGATACCAATGAAAGTGATTATATCCGTTAAAAATTATTCTTGAGGGGATGACCTTATAATTGTCGGACTGCCTCTTTTCTAAAACAGTATCCGACCATTTTTCGGGAACGATAAGGGTTAATTGAATATCACTGCAGCCGGTTAATTCTTTCAGCTTATTGTGGTAAGCCCCGTTTACCAATGCCTTCGATATCATTAAGACTTTCATTAAGCTTTATTTAAAACATCTTCAAAAACATTCAAATGCTCCTTTGCTGACTTTTCCCAACTGAAGATCTTTGCCCTTTCTAACCCCTTAATTCTAAGAGACTCTTGTAAAGCCTTATCTGTAATGACCCTGTTAA
Source organism: Nitrospinota bacterium (assembly GCA_016200365.1). Classification (GTDB taxonomy): domain Bacteria; phylum Nitrospinota; class Nitrospinia; order UBA9942; family UBA9942; genus JACQEW01. The sequence continues at coordinate 1,563 of JACQEW010000404.1, read as the reverse complement.
TTCCCTCTGCAATGCTTTCGATGTTATACGGATCAATATAGCAGGCAGCGTCGCCGCATACCTCGGGAAGCGATGCAATCTTTGACGCCACCACAGGACAACCGCATGCCATCGCTTCGAGGGGAGGCAAGCCAAAGCCTTCATAAAGGGAAGGGAAGATAAATGCCTCTGCCTCCGAATATAAGTTAGGTAAATATTCCTGTGGAACATAATCCAGAAAAATTACATCTTCCTGTAAAGACAATTCCTTAACCTTTTTCTCATGGGCGGGATAAAAGCGCGGGTCCTTTTTCCCTGCAATCACAAATTTAATATTTTTACGGTCTAACCTGTAAAATGCCTCTATAGCCCTTTCAAGATTTTTATGTGCCCTCATATCCCCGACATAAAAGATATATTTTTCCAATCCATATTGTCTTTTTACAAATCCCTTTTCCCTCGGATAGAAATTTTGTTTATTATATCCTTCATATATTACATAAACGGGTTTGTTAGATTGAATGTCGTAATAATTAAATATCTCTTTTCTGGTAAATTCCGAGACACAGATAATCGCATCCGAGCCTTTTAAAAGATATGGGGCAAGATAACGGAAATAATATTTCATTTTAGGATATGCCTCGGCAAATCTGACGGATATAATATCGTGAACTGTAATAATTTGCTTGACGAATGGAATAAAAAGACCTTCGGCTATAGTTGAATATAGGAGAAGCGGTTTTTGCCTGAAAAGTTTGAGAGGCAGTATAAATTGCTCCCATAAAATTCTGCAAATATGTCCTTTGAAGCCGTAAGAGGGGGAGGTAAAATTGTTTATCAAATTTACCTTTTCCGGAAAAAGGTCTTTTAATTCCTTAGAGTTTGCATGGACAAAAAAGTCGAAATCTGTTTTAAGCCTTAATAATTCTTTTACCAATTCAAGAGTGTATATCCCCAGCCCTGTAGGATTTTCATGGGTGAAGCTTGCGTTTATAACAATTTTTCTCATTCAAGCTCTTTTAAATAAGACAAAAATTTATCTTTTAAATTATCCTTTTCATATTTGAGAAAGTTTTCATATCCTTCGCGGACCAAATAGCTTTTCATCTCACTATTACCGGAGAGTGTATATATTGCAGAGGATATGGTCTCGTAATCCAATACATCATAGACGAGCTGATTTTCTCCTATTGTCTCTTTCACTGCCGAAGTTCCGTAGGCTATTATAGGAAGTTTAAAGTATTGAGATTCCAATATTGGAATACAAAAGCCTTCATGCTCGCTCAGGAGCAAAAAGATATGAGAGCCGCTATAATATGATTTTAGCTCAGAGAATGATACCCTCCCCGTAAATTCGATAATATCGCCAATTCCTAATTGGTATATCAGTCCTTTTAATTTATTGTAATACTTATCAAGCTTTGGATCCAGCCCCCCGGAGATAATAAACCGTATGTTATTTCCAAAGAGGAGTTTATAGTAGTATGCTGTGTATATTATGCCTTTATGCCCTTTATTCGGGGATATTCTTCCGATGAAAAAGACATTGATTTTGCCATTGGATAATTTATTCAGAGTTACAGT
>JACQEW010000410.1 GCA_016200365.1 Nitrospinota bacterium | reverse complement strand
GGTATGGGGTCAGATAATTTACGCCATTAAGCCCTTCTCTTTTAAATATCCTCAATGACTCATTCATCAGCCTGAAAGATTCGCTTCCCGAGAGCCTCTTCATAAAGCCTGCACTTAGCGGGTAAGGGGGAATAAATGATTTTATATGGAGATAACCGTCATAAAACCTGAGCCTATCGGATATTTCATTTATAATATCCTTTATTTCAAATCCCGACTGACCCATCTCTTTTAAAAGCCTGAGAGCGGTATATACTCCAAGCGGGTGTTTTCCTGTATGCCCGATGAGACCCCTAAAATTACCGGGCAGTATTAATCCCATCTCTTTTGAAATCATTTCAAGATACAGAATAAACTCATTATCTTCATACTCGCCTATCTCTATGATATTTTCCTCCCTTGTCCATCTGATATTGTCCTTTACGGGTATTATCCTCGTGGTTATGAGGAGCTTGCCCCTGAATCCCCCCTCATCTATAAGCCCCATTATAAAGTCATGCCAGCCATCCCCCTCCTTTATCTTCCCATCTCTATACTGTGCTGTCTCGAGATTATCGAGAATTAAAAACAGCAGGGCATTGTTCAGGGATTTATAAAGCCTCCTCCACTTCAGAACAGGGTCTTTCTCCTTTTTAATCCCTGCAATCTCATCTTCGCCGATAAAGCGGTCTCTCATCAGCCTCTCTGCTGCCGTATCTATTAATTCCCCCGGGGTCTTTATATCCCCGATATTCATGAATATTACGATATCGAACCTCTCTTTGTAGAATTTCGCGGCATAACTGGCAAGAACACTCTTACCCGCCCCTCCTATGCCGTGCATGACCATTACCCTGCCCTCCCCCGAGAGGAGATTTCCAAGCCTTCTCACAGGCTCGAACCTGTAAACAAAGGCAGAGACAGAGTTTATATTTATGCTGCCTATGCTTATAAATCCCCTCTTTTTGGCAGCGCTCTCAGCCAGACGGACAGACACAGGCAGACTTCTCTCCCTCAAAGGGGTAAAGATAACAGGCTTCCACCAATCCGTGCCAATGTTTATCCTCGAGGTATTCAGCAGATTTTCGACCGGGTCTCTCTTTAGAAGACCTTGATATATCCCTCTTGAGAGAGCTATTGCCTCATCGTCCCTTATGGATGACTGATTGGCTATGACAAGGGGAATCCCCATCTTATTTATAACGAGGGCTGTGGACGGCGAGATATGGGAGGAGGCGGTGTGGCAGGCATTGAGCACGACGCACTGAAGAGGGGTATTGCGGAAGATTTTCTCTATATCGTCATTTGTAACCTTATATTCCTTTGTGTAATCATTGCTGTCTTCAAATACGAGGCTGCCGCCTATGTTCCCATGACCTATGAGATGCAGGATGTCATACCTATCTTTAGTCAGCCTCTCCCTAATGGTTTTCACATTCGTATTCTCAAGGACATCTATCTCTGCCGTGCCGTCTCCGAGCAGTTCTCCGAGCGCCTTATAAATAATGTCTATCTCTCTCAGGGCGTCGAGGGGGCTCTTCCTGTAAGTCTCCACAGGAAGGCTGAGGGCTATAAGTATCTTGAAGGGAAGATTCAGGCTGCGGCTGAAAGAGACTGAGTTTGCAGTGCTTCTCAGTATAGAGATATTTACGCTCTTTAAAAGGAAGCTTTTCCTGTCAATATTTAAAACCTCCCACGGTATTTCGTGGATAAAGCTGTCGTCGGATATTATCGAGATAGTGAGCCTGTCCATGGAAGATAGATTTTTTATAAGCTCTTTAAATCGTTCTGCCCTTTCTTTTGTATTGAAGACCCTCTCAAAGAGCTCATTGCCTATCCTGACAGCCTTCTCCCCGGACAAATCCTTCTCCCTGAGATAATCCCTGATATATGTCTCCGGAGGGATGAATCTCACAGGGGTATCGTTATTCACGGATACCCTGAAATCACCCTCATACTTGAATATATTGATGGATACTTCAGACATCCCTTATTTCTCCAATAATGGTTTTCATTATAAAGTATATACCTTTAAACTCCTTAAAATCAACTTCCAGCGATAGGTAATGAATTTGACATGGGCTTTAACTGTGTTAAAATTAATTTGATGTATAGGAAATTCCTGAAAAGCCTGAGAAAGGAAGGAGTAGTATGGCTGACTTTGATATATACAGATTTACAGAGTCTGAAAAGGAGAGAGTAATCTCAATCGTCAAAGCTAAGCTTGAAGCCCGTGATGATATTATCTTCGCCTATATCTACGGCTCTATTGTTGAACCTGAGATGACATTTTACAGGGACATTGACATCGGGATTTATGTTGCTGATATGAAAAAGGCAAAGGAGTGGAATTATGATATAAGAATTGGCATTGATATTGAGAAGGTGTTGAGGAGTGAAGGATTCGGTATCCCCGTTGATATCAGGGTAATTAATATCTCAGATGTTTTGTATGTGCATAAAGTTATTCAGGGGAGATTACTCTTTGTGAAAGAGGAGGATTTATGGGCTGATTTTGTGGTTGATATTTCTAAGAGGCATGATGATATTTATCCCCTCTGGGAACATTTTATGAAAGAGGCACTGTATCATGAATATTGATAAGGAAAGGATTTATAGAAAGTTTAGCGAAATAAATGATGCCTTAAAACAGATAGAAAGAATAAAGGCGTTGGAGTTAAAGGAATTTCTCGAAAGCAGGGATTATAAAGATATAGCCTATGCTAACCTGATTATCATTACCGAAGCTGTTATAGATATTTGCTATCATATAAGTGCAAAAAGACTTTCAAAGGCATCCTCATCTTATGCAGATTGCTTTCGAGCCTTAAAAGAAAATAATCTGATACCAACCGATGTTGCTGATGCCCTTATAGACATGGCAAAGTTTAGAAACCTTATGATTCATAGATATGAGAAGATAGATTTTAGTAGAGTTTATAAAACAATCGCCATATCGATGGAATGGATAAATAAATTCAAAGAAATAGTTCTGCAACTTTTAGAAGGAAAATAAATGTCCTACGAACTTTTTATTAGTCTCCGTTATCTGAAGGCAAAGAGGAAGCAGGCGTTTATATCCCTCATCACATGGATTTCCATCGGCGGCGTTGCCGTGGGTGTAACCGCCCTGATTGTGGTTATTTCCGTCATGAGCGGCATGCAAGAGGATTTGAGGAATAAGATACTGGGGACCAACTCTCATGTGGTTGTATTGAGCAATGAGGGAGGGATAACAAATCATCAGGAGATTATTAAAAAAATAGAAGGTGTTGAGCATGTGGTTTCTGCTGCACCCTTTATTTTTAATCAGGTGATGCTCACATCTCACAGCAGTGTCTCCGGGGTAGCAATCCGCGGTATTGATCCGGATATGGAAAGCAAGGTTACAGAGTTGTCAAAGAGGATAAAGGAGGGCGGACTTAAGTTTTTGAAGGGTCAAGGGTCAAGGGTCAAGGGTCAGGGGTCGGGAGTCGGGAGTCGGGAGTCGGGAGTCGAAAACTCCGACCCTGAATCAAGTTCAGGGCAAACTCCGAACTCTGAACTCCAATTGGAGGGCATTGTAATCGGGAAAGACCTTGCAAGAAATCTCGCAGTATTCCTCGGTGATAAGGTTGATGTGGTATCGCCATTCGGGAGGGTAACTCCTATGGGAACAGCCCCGAAGGTGGAAAAATTCAGGGTAGTCGGTATTTTCGACACGGGGATGTATGAATACGATGCAAACCTCGCCCTTATATCAATTCCTGCTGCACAGAGGTTTTTCAGTATGGGGGAGACAGTAACAGGGATTGAGATAAAGGTGGATGATATTTATCTTGCCGACAGTGTGGCGGATAAGATTCACAGTATGCTCGGTTTTCCCTTCTGGACGAGGGACTGGATGGAGATGAATAAAAATCTCTTCTCGGCGCTCAAGCTTGAAAAGTTCGGCATGTTTGTTATTCTTACCTTAATAATAGTAGTTGCTGCCTTTAATATAATCGGCACCCTTATAATGATGGTTATGGAGAAGGGGAGGGATATTGCAATCCTAAAATCCATGGGCGCAACAGAGAGGAGTATAATGAAAATCTTTATGATGGAAGGGTTGATTATCGGCGTGGCAGGGACGATTATAGGCTGTATAGGCGGATATGCTTTATGCGAGTTGCTCGATACATATCATTTCATAAAACTCCCAAGCGATGTCTATCAATTAGATACCCTTCCTGTTAAGATGAATTCCCTCGATTTCCTGTATATATCATTATCGGCGATAGTTATAAGTTTTCTGGCAACACTATATCCGTCATGGAACGCCTCGAGGCTCGACCCGGTAGAGGCGTTAAGGTATGAGTAAGGAAAATTCAGGTTGAGTTTTTTCGAGAGATGGGAAGATGTGCTCCAGAATAATAAGATGATTCTTCAGTTAGAGAGTTGATATATATGATTACAAATCTGCAGGGGTTAACTCACGGATTTCAAAACGCATACTCTCCAGATCTGCCAGAACCCATGTCGCTTTAGGAGCCCCCAGACCGGCCACAGTGCCTGGATTCACAACAAAGGTGCTGCTGCCTTTAATATTGGGTTGCTGGCGAATTTCTGGAACATGGCTGTGTCCGCAGCAAACCAGATCATACTCGCCGCTGCAAGCCATCCCATGACCTATATGGGGATAGTGAGTCAGATAGATTCGCCGGTCGGCCAGCTTCAATGAGGCATCGCGTCCGTAATACTGCAGCAATCCATCCGAATCGCATGCAATACGAGCTATAAGCACCGGGTCTCCCAGGTTGTTCCCATGAATGACATGAATGGGTAATCCCAAATCAATGGTAGCCTTTAGGGTGTTGCCGCCAATGATGTCTCCGCAATGAATGACTGCACTGGCACCTTCCGCGATGGAGCGACTCGCAGCGGCGGCCAGCATGGGACCGCGATCGTGGCTATCAGATACTATACATATTTTCATAATTGGATACCGAACCTGAATAACAATAAATAGGAAATAATAGAATAGAAAGGAAATTGCTTTTCACTGAATAAATCATATCGTTAAGAAAAATTAGTGTCAAGTGAAAATTTTCAGGGATGTTTTATATTTGACAGTCTTATATATTTTAAGTATTCTTATTTTTATACATATCACCGCCAGCAATATTTATAAGTTTTATTGCAACAATATATCCGTCATGGAACGTCTCATGGCTTGACCCTGTGGAGGCTCTGAGGTATGAGTAAGAAAAGAATATTTAACCACAGACCTTATGATTAAAAAGTAAAGAAGCAAGTCTTACTTTCAGGTTATACTCCTTGAGATAGATAACCATAATCGAAAGGAGGCTTGCATGAATCATCTTAACAGACTTGATTTTAGTGGTCAAAAGATT
>JACQEW010000403.1 GCA_016200365.1 Nitrospinota bacterium | reverse complement strand
GGTGGATGAGATATTCGGCATTGGAGGCGCACAGGCTATAGCTGTAATGGCTTACGGCACAGAGACTATTCCGAGGGTGGACAAGATTGTTGGTCCAGGCAATATCTATGTGGCAGAGGCGAAGAGGATGGTCTTTGGAGATGTTGATATTGATATGGTAGCAGGTCCCAGTGAGATTCTCATTATAGCCGATAGAAATGCAAGGGCTGATTTTATTGCAGCAGACCTCCTGTCGCAGGCAGAGCATGATGAGTCGGCATATCCTCTCTTAATAACAGATTTTCCGGATTTAGCTCTAAAAGTGGCGGAGGAGCTTGAGGTTCAGAAAAAATCCCTCGGCCGCTCTGAAATTATAGACAATTGTTTGATGAAAAACTGTATTTGCTTCGTTGTAAAAAATATTGATGAAGGAATAAGATTGGCGAACAGGATTGCCCCCGAGCATCTGGAATTAATGGTGGAGAACCCCCGCAATTTTCTTGATGTAGGGCAGGGCTTAAGCCCTGCAAATGCAACCCTGAAGGGTTGCCCTACTAAAGTAAAGAATGCAGGCGCCATCTTTCTCGGCGAGTTTACTCCCGAAGCAGTGGGCGACTATGCAGCAGGACCTAACCATGTATTGCCAACAGGCGGGACAGCAAGATTTTTCTCTCCCCTTGGGGTTTACGACTTTGTAAAGCGCTCAAGTCTTATATCTTTTCAGGAAAAATCTTTAAGAGACATTGCTCCTGCTGTAAAAGGCATAGCCGATGTAGAAGGATTAACGGCACATGCAAAGGCAGTAGATAAGCGTTTAGCGGTTAGCGATTAGCGTATAGTAATTAACACTAACCCCTAACCCCTAACCGCTATACGCTATACGCTAAATTTATGTTTAACATCATTAATCTTGTAAAAAAATCAGTTCAAGAATTAAAGCCCTATCAGGCGGAGAATATCCAGTGTCGGATTAAGCTCGATGCAATGGAGAACCCCTATCTTCTCCCTGAATCCTTAATAAAAAAGGTTATCGAAGGAATAGAGAGGATAAAGATAAATCGTTACCCTGACCCTGCCGCATCAATGCTTAAAAGTATCATCTCATCTCAAACAGGTATCTCTACGGACAGCATCATAATAGGTAATGGCTCCGATGAGCTGATTCAAATGATTTTAACTGTATTTGGAGACCCGTCCCCGCAGTCTTTAAGCGGGGAACATGGTGATAGAGTTTTCTTTCCTGTCCCTACATTTTCGATGTATGGGATTATTGCAAGGTCATTGTCCCTTGTGCCTGAAGGAGTCCCGCTAATCCCCCCTTGCCCCCCTTTAGAAAAGGGGGGACAGGAGGGGGGTTGGGAAATTCCATTGGATAAATTCCTCTCTGAAATGGAGAGGATTAAGCCAAAGGTTATATTTATCAGCTATCCTAACAATCCTACAGGAAACTGTTTTTCAAAGGAGTCAATTCTAAAGATTTTAGAAAAAGCGCAAGGTATAGTTGTAATAGATGAGGCATATTACGATTTCTCAAAAAAGACCTTTTTATCCTATTTAAAAGAGTTCAAAAATCTGATTATATTAAGGACTCTTTCAAAAATAGGAATGGCAGGTCTGCGAGTCGGTTATCTAATGACAGATAAAGAAATCTGCAAGGAATTAAATAAAGTAAGGCTTCCATATAACTCCAATTCTGTTTCACAGGAGATAGCAGGTATAATTTTGGAAAATAGGGTAGAGCTTGATACGCAAATCGCCTCTATAATATCGGAGAGAGAAAGGCTTATGAACGGTCTTAAAGGGATAAAGGGCATAAAACCATTTCCATCGGAAACAAATTTTATTCTCTTTAAAATCGCTAAAAACAGTAAAGAGGTATTTGATAAATTATTAGATGGTGGTATCCTTATAAGGAATTTTGGCAATGACATTTATTTAAAATATTCTCTGAGAGTTACCATAGGCACTCCGGAGGAGAATGATGAATTTTTAAATGCAATAAGGAGGATATAATGGAAAGAAAGGCGGAAGTTAAGAGAAAGACAAAGGAAACGGATATAAAAATTAGTTTAAAACTGGATGGCACAGGAGATTATAAAATAAATACCACCATCCCTTTTTTAGACCACATGCTCTGTCAGATTGCAAAACATGGACTCTTTGATATAGAGATTGAGGCAAAGGGCGATATTGAAGTGGATTATCATCATACTGTTGAAGATGTAGGAATAGCACTTGGAGAGGTTTTCAAAAAGGCGCTGGGAGAAAAGGAAGGGATAAATAGATACGGTCATGCAATAATTCCGTTAAATGAAGCACTCTCAATGGTTGCAGTGGATATAAGCGGAAGACCGTATATTGTTTATAATGTGGCGATACCTAAGGAAAAGGTCGGCGAATTCGATGCAGAGCTGACAGAGGAGTTTTTCAGGGCATTCGCAAACAGCAGCGGTATGAGCCTGCACATCAATTTGATGTATGGAAATAACCTGCACCATATAATCGAATCCATCTTCAAGTCAGCCGCAAGGGCATTAAAAGAAGCTACAGCCATAGATGAGAGGGTAAAGGGTATACCATCAACGAAAGGGCAATTATAACAATCTTATACTTGTTATTCTCCGCACTTCTGCTGCGGGGTTACCTTAATTTCCCTCTCCCTCTGGGAGAGGGTTGATGTGAGGGTGGGTGAGGGGTAAAAAATAATTTTTTATGAATGTATCGCTTACATTGACATTTGTAATTTTGAGAAGTTTAGTTGAATTTTATATTTCCCGACCTGAAAAATATATTATTGGAGAAATGAAAGACACTTTTTAAAAAGATCTATAATGTCCTCCAACACGGGCTATCTTCGATTTAGACTCTACAGTCCTTGTTCTGTATGGCAAACAAGAAATGGCTCGCATTGGCTAAAATCCCATAAAAAATAGGGGTTAGAGGTTAGTAAAAACTAATCCCTAATCCACTTATTGCATTGCCTGCTATTTTACGGTATTCTTTTTCATAATTCTATGCACGGACATTTGAATATCCTGACCTTTGATATTGAAGACTGGTATCATATCAATTATCCCCAACTGGATTTCAAAGCCTTTGATTGTAAAGAAGACCATTCATCGCTCTTCTCGGCAGTTAAGAAAATCCTTTCAATCCTGAAAGAGAGAAAAACTAAGGCAACATTTTTCATACTTGGAAGGATAGCCGAGAAGAAACCGGAAATGGTTTTAAGCATAGCTGAGGACGGACATGAAATTGCCCTTCACGGCTATGAGCATTATCTTTTAAAAGATATTGGGGAGGAGCGGTTTAAAAGAGAAACTGAAAGGTGTATTAAAATTTTTGATGGGATTACAGGAAAGACCCCGAAAGGCTTCAGGGCGCCGTCATGGTCTGCTGCACAATGGCTTTTTAGTGTGTTAAAAAAGATGGGGTTAGAATATGATGCCAGCATTTTTCCTGTAAAGACGCCTCTTTACGGTATACCTGATGCGCCCCGGCAACCTTTTTTCGTAGAAGACGGGCTGCTTGAGATTCCAACATCTGTATTCCGCCTTGCAGGGAAAAATATAGCCTTTTCAGGAGGGGTCTATTTTAAGATATTTCCGCAATTGATAATAAAAAGGGCTGTCAATCAGGTTAAACGGGAAGGGTTACCTTTAATATTTTTCTTTCACCCCTGGGATTTGTGGGACAGACCCGGCAAGCTTCCTGGATTTAAGACAAGGTTTATGTTTAATTTAAAATTAGGAGATGTAGAAAAGCGGTTCGTTAAACTGATAGATACCCTGCCAATGAATTCGATTGCCTCTGTCTTGGAAGATTTAAAAAAGGGGGTTGAAGTTAAGGAAGTTTCTTTTTGATATAAATATAAAAGACTTGAACACGAATGACTCGAATGGGCGAATTACACGAATGTATTAGAAGCAGGAAGCAAGAAACAAGAAGCAAGAAGCAAGAAAAAATCTTATATCTTGCATCTTGCTTCCTGCATCTTGCCTCTTGTTTATTTCGTGTAATTTGTGTTCTGTAGTTTTATAATTTTTATGAATAAACGGACATTGCTTTATCTTATACTTATCATTCTTTTTCATTTATCCTTTTGGTTTACCATATCTTCAAATCTCACCATTCATCCGGATGAGGCTGACCACTGGGTGTGGTCGCAGCATCTTTCATGGGGCTACTTTGAGCATCCTCCCATGATAGCCTTTGTCATAAGGCTTTTTACGGAGGTCTTTGGAGATACATGGTATGCAATAGAGCTCTGCTCCCAGTCTCTATCCCTGATAACCATAATATTTTTATTTCTTTTATCTAAAGAGCTATTCGGATGGGAGGCGGCGCTGCTTTCGGTGATTATATTGGAATCCATACCTATGTTTTTCATAGGGAGCACGATTTTGACAATTGATAGCGCCCTCATCGCATTCTGGATGATGACGGCATATCTATTTTGCAGAGGCATAAAGGAAGAAAAAAAAGGTTTTTTCTTGCTGTCGGGCGTTACCTTCGGCTTGGGTCTGATGTCAAAGTATACTATGATACTCCTCCCCGCGGCGATATTTTTATATCTGATATTTTCGCCTGCTCACAGAAATTTTCTTAAAAGGAAAGAGCCTTATTTATCTTTTATTATAGGGCTTATAATCTTTTCTCCGGTTATTTTATGGAATGTCCAGCACGGCTGGCTCTCCTTCAAGTATCAAATCAGCAAGGGACTTACAGGAGGGGAAAAGGGCGGGCAGTTCTTTTTCTTTATCGGGAGCCAGTTTGTAATCCTTGGTCCGACCCTCTTTTTATTCTTTCTCTATTCTCTCTATAGAGGGTTTAGAAACTATAGAGACCATAATATCCTTTATTTGACTGTTCTATCAGCCTTTCCATTTTTCTTTTTCTCTTTTGCAAGCCTCAGGTCAAAGTATACAGATGTAAGCTGGAGCGATGTGGCTCTAATAGTCGGTGTAATACTGATGGGCAAGATATTGCTTGATGTATGCAGGGAGATGAGCTTTCGGAAAAGGGTCTCTATATACTTAATCCTTTTTATGCCCGGATTTTTAATCTCTGCGGTTATTGCCGCACACGCAATGAAGCCTTTCCATTTTATCCCTCAGCATCTCGATAAATCTCTTGAAATGTATGGATGGGATGAAATGGGTAAAAAGGTTGAAGAGGCATTTGACAGATATTTCCCGGATGAGAAAAAGAGATATATAATCTCCAAAGAGTATCAGATGGCAGGCGCACTCTCCTTTTATACACCCTCCCATCCGATTCCTTACTCCTTTAATAAATCCGAGAGAAATATCTGGGTAAAGGCGGAAGACATTGTAAAAGGCCCGGCGCTAATGGTTTGTGCTGAAAAGGACTGCAATGAGGCTGTTGGATATGCAGAAAGGCTTTTTCATGAAGTTAAAGAGGTTGAGAGGTTTGAGATAAAAAGGAGGGGGGAAGTGGTGCGGACTGTAAGGGTATATATTTGCAAAGGGACAAAAACCTAATGAAACCACAAAGACACAAAGGGCACAAAGAAAATAGAAGAGAAAGGGAGAAAGAAAAATTATTTTTTCTTCATTTATCACTTTAATCTTTTTCTTTTTTGTTTCCTTTGTGTTCTTTGTGCCTTCGTGGTGAAATGGTTTTATAGATTTCCTGTCTCAATAAACCTCTTTATCGCCTTACATATTGTCTCAATCTCTCCCTTCTCCATCTCCGGAAACATCGGCAGGGAAAGAACCTCGCGTGCAGCCTGATAACTATTGGGCAGGTCTGATTCCTTATAACCCAAATGCTTGTAAGCCTCCTGTGCAGGTATTGTAACAGGATAATGAACAGCTGAAGATATGCCGTTTTCCGAAAGAAATTTGATGCAATCGTCGCGCTTTTTTATTCGTATTGTGTAGACATGATAAATATGCTCCCTGTTGTTACTATCCGACAGCTTAACAGGAAGTCCTTTTAAAAGACTATTATAGATGACTGCATGTTTTCTCCTCATCTCATTCCACATGTCAATCTTTTTCAGCTTTATCCTTAAAATTGCAGCCTGAATCTCATCAAGTCTGCTGTTATAACCGATAACCTGATGAATATATTTCTGCCTGCTGCCGTGAGCTCTTAGCATCCTCACTTTTTCTGCAATATCGCCGTCATCTGTTACAACCATACCGCCATCGCCGTATCCGCCAAGGTTTTTTGATGGAAAGAAACTGAATGCTCCCGCATTTCCTATGCCGCCGGTTTTTTTATTCTTATATTCTGTACCGAATGACTGGGCGCAGTCCTCGATAACCTTTAATTTATATTTTTCGGCAATCTCCATAATCCTGTCCATATCAGCCGCCCGACCGTAGAGGTGAACCGGGATTATAGCCTTTGTCTTTTCTGTTATTTTCTCTTCAATCTTTGAAGGGTCAATATTATAAGTATCAATATCTATATCGGCAAAGACAGGTTTTGCACCGCAGTATGAAACAGCCTCAGCAGTAGCGATAAATGTAAACGACGTGGTAATAACCTCATCCCCTTCGCCTACACCGCATGCGAGCAGGGACAGGTGCAGCGCATCTGTTCCTGATGCAACCCCTATTGCATATTTAACCCCAATATATTCTGCAGCCTCTTTTTCCAGAGATGAGACCTCTGTGCCGAGGATGAATTGCCCGCTATTTAACACCCTCTTAATAGAAAGGTCTATATCCTTTTCTATAGATGAATACTGCCTTTTCAAATCAACCAATGGTATAGCTTCGCTTCGCTCACTACAAGTCTGCATTAAACCTCCAGTTAATTGATGATTGACGATTGACGATTAACGATTTATAATTGATAATTATTTGACTGCCGGAGTGGTGGAACTGGAAGACGCGCGGGACTCAAAATCCCGTGAGGGCAACCTCGTGAGGGTTCGACCCCCTCCTCCGGCACCAAACAAAATAAAGTATTTATAAGTATAAGTCCTATCATATCCAATATTATTAAGTATTTCAAGCCTTATCATCCCTCAAAACATTACTCTAAGCTCGTTGGCTGTGATTTTTTAATCTACTTTTAATTTTACTATCTCATTAATATCTCATTAATTAACCACCTTGCATTTTAATAAAAAATGGAATATATTTTACCCAAGTTGAGCGATTTTTAAACCACAGACCTTATGATTAAAAAGTAAAGAAGCAAGTCTTACTTTCAGGTTATACTCCTTGAGATAGATAACCATAATCGAAAGGAGGCTTGCATGAATCATCTTAACAGACTTGATTTTAGTGGTCAAAAGATTTAT
>JACQEW010000402.1 GCA_016200365.1 Nitrospinota bacterium | reverse complement strand
CAAGTCTTCAAGGATTATGATATACGGTGCCCAAGGATTAAACCCTGCCAGAAGGATGGCAGAATTCAGCTACCTGACAGGTTTGCCATATAATGTAGTCTGTCTGGTTGATCCGAATGCCAGTGGAAATGAGACCGTGCCCTATGGCGCAGATACTCTCCTGATGCCGACATATAAGACTGCTACAGAGGCTGTCTCTGCACACCCTGAAATAAACGAGGCATTGATTTATGTAAACAGAAAGACAGCATATAGTGCAGCAGTCGAGGCATTGAACTTTCCGAATATTAGATTTGTATCCATGATTACCGAGGGTGTTCCAGAGCAGGATGCAAAGAAGCTCCTGCATTTAGCGAGAGAGAAGGGGAAGATATTTAACGGACCATCAGCAATTGGAATTTTTTCTGCAGGCGAATGCAGGATGGGTGTGGCAGGCGGAGCCTTTGATAATCTGATTATGTCAAGACTGCACCGTCCTGGTTCCTTTGGTGTAGTAACAAAGTCTGGCGGATTACTTAATGAAATAATGTGGATGCTCTCCCAGTGGACAGATGGAACGACAACAGCCATAGGTATTGGCGGAGATTCATTCCCTGGCTCCGATTATGTTACCTATCTGGAATTCTTTGAAAATGACCCCCAGACACAGGCTGCGGTCATTATTGGAGAGATGGGAGGAAATTTAGAAGAGGGGGTGGCAGAATGGTATTCTGCCAAGCCGAGGAGGATAAAGGTTATAGCAGCAATCGCAGGCATCAGCCAGGAAAAACTGCCAAAGGGGATGAAATTCGGTCATGCCGGGGCAAAGCTCGATGCCAGCGGAAGGGGAACTGCCAGATATAAGATGGATATGCTTAAAAAGGCAGGCATTATTGTTGCTCCAACCTTTGGCGATCTGGGTCCGATGATCGAGGATGTTTATCTGAAAATGGTTAAAGAGGGAAAGATTATGCAGGGTGTTGAAAAAGAGCCGGCAAATGCCGAGCTGCCCAGACCTGTAGAGGACTTAATCAAGACAAAGTCCGTAGTTATACCGACTCTGTTTACCTGTAATAACTTCAATAAGGGGGACGAGCCGATCTATTATGGTTATAGGGCTGCCGACCTCGTAGAAAAGGGATACGGTATCGAGCATGTGATCGGACTGCAATTGACAGGGCGTCTGCCGTCACAGGCTGAGGCGCAATTAATAAAGAGATTGATTATATTGACTGTTGATAATGGACCATGCGTCAGCGGCGCATTGGCGACTATTCTTGCATCATGTGCAGGTATTCCTCTTGCACAGTCTATCGCAGCAGGTTTGATAATGATAGGTCCCCGGTTCGGCGGCGCTGTTACAGATGCAGCACGGCATTTTGAATACGGGTATAAGAATTACTCAAATGATGCCCCCGGCTTTCTCGAATATATGAAAAAAGAGATAGGACCTGTCCCCGGAATCGGGCATAGAAAATTCTCAAAAAAGAGTCCTGATTTGAGAGTGCAATCAACAATTAAGTTTATAAGACAGAATGATATCAACACTCCGATATTGAATTTTGCACTCGATGTTGAGAAGATAACGGTGGTAAAGAAAGACAATCTGATTCTCAATGTGGATGGAATGATGGGTGCAGTACTGAGAGACATGGGTTTTGATATTGAAGGATTGAACGGATTCTTTATCATTGCAAGGACAATCGGACTTTGCGGTCACTGGGTAGACCAGAAGAAAAACAATTCGAGACTCATCAGACTTTTTGAATGGCTCGTCCATTGGGGCAGAAAAGAAGTCAGGGAAGTGCCGCCATTGAAATGACAGAACATCAGCCACCAGAGCACCAGACACCAGTACAAATAAATCTGGTGTACTGGTGACTGGTGCACTAATCCTTATTGGGAGGGCAATGAAATTTCCAATTTCCAATTTCCAATTTCCAAATTAATGGAAAAATTTTTCCTTAATTTTGCATTTTGCATTTTGCATTTTGCATTTTTTTCTTCTCCCGCCTTCAGCATTGAGCATTCAGACCTCAACCAAAAGCCTGTCCCTGCAAGCCTGCCCTCGAATGCTTCTATCGGGGGTATTAAGCAGGGAATAGACCATATTCTTAATGACAGATGCCTTAAGGACTCAAAGGTTGGAATAAAGATTGTATCGCTAGATACAGGCGAGGTTGTTTATGAGAGAAACAGCGATGGACTTTTAATGCCTGCATCGAATATGAAGCTTATAACAACCGCCGCTGCCCTGTCAAAACTTAGACCCGATTACAAATTCAAGACAATTGTTGCCCATGACGGCGAAAGGGAAGGAAATGTTATTCATGGAAATTTATATATAAAAGGATACGGGGACCCTAAGTTGGTTACAGAAGAGCTGTTATTAATAGTTAGAAATATGAAAAATTTAGGCATCAAGGTAATCTCCGGAGATATTATTGCCGATGACAGTTTTTTTGACAGCGAGAGGATTGGCAACGGCTGGAAGGCAGATGAAGACTCAAGGGCGTATAATGCGAAGATAGGGGCACTCTCCCTTAACTTCAATACCATATCAGTTTTCGTTGGATCGGATAAAAATGACGGGGTAAGACCTATGGTAATCACTAACCCGCCCACAAACTTTGTAGAGATTGTAAACAATGCCGTTATTAAAAAGAGAAGGGTTGGAACCACTATTACAGTAAACAGGATTGAGGGGGGAAGGATATCTAATGGAGGCGGGGCATTTCCCGATAACAGCGGAGACTCGTCCCCGAAGGGTTTAATCGGGGATAAGATTATTGTCAACGGTGAAGTATCTGCGGGAAAAAAGAAGTTTTACTATTATCGTAATATATCAAATCCGCCTCTATATACTGCGACGGTATTTAGAGAATTCATCGAGAAGGAAGGGATTTCTGTTAAAGGCAGCCTGAAATCAGGGATTATGCCTGAAAATGCAGAGGAGATATTAAGCCATGAATCCGTGCCGTTATCACTTATTGTGAGAGACCTTAATAAAATGAGCAATAATTTTATTGCGGAGCAGATTCTTAAAACAATGGGTGCAGAAATTAAAGGCGCTCCAGGCACTGCAGAAAAAGGGCTGTCTGTAATAGAGGAGTATCTTGAAGATATTGGCATACAAAAGGGGCAATACAGAATAGCCGATGGATCTGGGCTTTCAAAGTTGAACCTACTGACTACTTCACAGATAATAAAGATTCTTGAGGTTATGTATAACGATTTTACGCTTCAGTCGGAATATACGGCTTCTTTAAGTGTTATGGGAATTGACGGCTCTCTAAAAAAAAGGATGAACGGCTCCAGCTTAGAGGGGATGGTCAGGGGCAAGACAGGCACGCTAGATGAGGTCAGCGCCATTTCCGGATATGCTGCAATCCCCCCTCGCCCCCCTTTTAAAAAGGGGGGTGGGGGGGATTTGAAAGGAGAGTTGTTTGCCTTTTCAATCATAATGAACGATTTTCGCTGTGATGTAGGCAAGATATGGAATATACAGAATCAGATAATATCCGTATTAACTAAATGAAAGTGAAAGTGAAGTAAAAATTTACATCTTTTATTTGTCACTTACACTTACACTT
>JACQEW010000060.1 GCA_016200365.1 Nitrospinota bacterium | reverse complement strand
TTAAAAATCGCTCAACTTGGGTAATATGCAATAATATACATTCTCAGTATCTACCTGTCAAATAAAAAATCCTACTTTAGTAGGATTGACTAAAGAATGACCTGAGATATATATTATTATCAAAATCAAACATTCAAAGGAGGGATTAATCATGAGAACACTAAAAAATTCTATAATATTTTTAATCATAGCAGTCTTCATATATGGGTGTGGAGGTGGTGATGGAAGTAGTAGTGGAAGCGCACCATCTGCACCCACTGGTGTAACTGCAACTGCTACAAGTGGGCAGGTAAGTATAAGCTGGACTTCAGTTTCAGGTGCAACATCATATAACATCTACTGGTCAACCACAACAGGTGTTACCAAAACCACAGGCACAAAGATAACAGGTGGGACAAGCCCATATACGCACACGGGATTAACAAACGGAACGACCTACTACTATGTCGTAACCGCAGTAAATAGTTATGGAGAAAGTAGTGAATCAAGTCAGGTGAGTGGGACACCGCAAGCATCTCTTACTTTTAGTGCGCTGGACCTCGGCAAAGTGGTATCCTTTTCAAAACCTTATCTCATCGCCACTGGTATTTTAATGGCAGGTACAGGCGCCACTGGCAGCTCAATGGATGGTTTTAAGGTAAAGGTTGACAAAATAGAGTTGATGAAAAACGACAACACATGGGTGACCGTATATTCCGGCAGCGAATATCTTGAAACAGTGGGAACCGCGGCTAACTCGATTGCCGGAGTTTTGAATGGTAGCATGCCGCCTGCCGGAATCTACACGAGCGTGAAACCAACCATCAGTAATTTCAAGATAAAGGTCAAGATAGTATCTCCTACGGACGGAAAGACCTACTATACAACGGCACAGACCGTAGTCTATGGGAGTACGACTCCTTGGACGCTTTCCACTTCATCAGCATCATACGATTACATTACGATTACGTCAGTTGACGTCGGCAACACTAATACGACGACTTTCCCGACACCGCTGACCGTTACAGGTAATAGTAGCGTCAATCTTGTCTGGGCGAATGAGGGAAGCGGCATAGTTACATATAATTCATATAGTATAGATGGATTACCAGACGCAGTGACCTGGGCTTCCGAGCCAAGTTTGGTCACTGCCACATTGCCCGGTATGCCGTCCAAGCAGATTCGGTTTGACCTGACTGCTTCCAGGACTACGACTCCTTTCAGCCGGAGCAATACCATAACCTTTTTGCTTGACAGCAGCGGCAACCTGCTCGGCGGAACCTGTTACCGCCCCGCGCAGGAGTTCATAAACGGTTTTTTCCTGAAAAGCGGAAGTTTATCTAATGTGTCAAATAATGGCAACACTGCCACATTTGATGTATCATTTTGGGAGGGGATGAATAGGGGCTACTATCAAATTACCGGGAGCTATGACTGTGGCGCCTCCACCAGCGGAACATATTCTTCTCTCACGGTTATGGGGAAAGACGGCGTGCCTGATTACACAGGCGGCGGCTATACGCTGAACACGACAGGTCCTGTGACTTGTAAATAGGGGAAAACTTAGACAACCCCCTAACCCCCTTTCCCTGATAAAAGCATTCAGGGACAAGTATTAAGGGGGAATTCCCATCTCTTTTACATTAGTCCCCCCCTGAATGCAGCTATCAGGGGGGGGATTCAGGGGGTTGTTATTAAAAATGGTTATTAACCAACCCTTAGCCGGGAGCGTATGACTACAGGTTGGGAGTGTATGACTATTTCCTATCATTTGATTTGGGGGGCTAACTGGCTCTAAGAGGAGGTGTGGTATGGAAAAGAAATGGATAGGAATGGTAGTGGTAATGTTATTTATTGCCTTTATCGTAAGTTTTAACTACATCGGCTGCGGCGGCAGTAATAGTAGTTCCGGTAGTTCGGGTAACGGCGGGTTAAAAATATCCGGGCGGCTGGATAACTCCACATTAATGATGGCATATGCGCCACCAACTGGATTCTTGAATAAACTATTGGCCTTTTTATCTCCCATCCAGAATGCTTATACTCAGGTTTCCACGGTTGATAACATAATGGCAGTCAGTCCGGACGGTTCGTATGTCTTCGCCTCAAAAAAGGGCAATGAATTTTCCCTCTCACTGATTAAGGGCAAGGAATATGTAGTAGTTTTCCTGAACGGCACCACCATCATCGGCATCTACAAGCTGGATAAGGCTACAGACATGGATGCCATTCTGACCTCTACAAATTCAATTGATACAAATTTAGGCACTGTATCCGTGACCCTCGGAATGGCTGAAGGAACGATATCTTCAACTGTACTGCTTCAGAATTTAGGGATAACGCAGGATGTCGCTACTGCCTTTGGTGTTATGGATGAAGGCCTGGTCCGATTCTCCAATATTGATGTGGACGGCAACAATGCGATTGACCTGCTGGAAGGTAAATTCTATACCCTCAAGGTGGGCTACCAGTTTCGCCCGACCGAACAATTTGATGATTTATTTACCAGTTACAGCAATAAGGATAACATCAATTTTGCCTTTTATTTTTATGTCTATGAAGGTCCCGGCGGTCAGAATGACCCAGCAGATTTCGCTTTATATAACTGGCCAAATGCAACCCTGACTCCCCCGGGCACTATTACTACCAAACTGGGGCGAGTGCTTACTAAATTACGGAATGGGACAAATGACTCAAACTTTATGGGAGATGATGATTCGGTTAATTACATGAATGACAGGTATATATCTCCGACACGACCCCCTCAGGGAACATATACATTAGAAATCCCGCTCACCAATACAGGGCTGACAAAGACCCTGACCTTCCAGAATGTCAGGTCATTTGATATGACAGGTGCAAGTTTTAATTATGTGTATGTGCCAGAAGTTAAATTAACAAAAGATATTGACGGCAAAATAACCCAGATTGAATGGAGATGGTGGAAAAAGGCGAGCGGTATATGGGTTCAGCCGACTGATAAAGAACTGGCAGCAGTCTGGTATGCAGCGACATATTTTATTAATACTGACAATGCCGGTTTTAATCCTAAATGGAGTGAGTTGCCGATAACCGCTGTCGGGTCGCTTACCCTGAACCCTCCGGTTCAGCCATCAACTAAAACTTCTAAGAGTTTTCAAATCGGCGCCCAGGATAAAGGCCGTTATTCATATTCGTTTGATTGGTGGGAAGGAACCCCTCCTTAAAATGATGGCATTATAACAAGCAAAAAGGAGCGCCGCAAAAATCCTACTTTAGTAGGATTGACTGAAGAATAACCTGGATATATATTTTTATCAAAATCAAACATCAGAAAACTCTTATAGGGAGGATATAAAAATGTATACTTGGCAAAGATTGAAAGGAGGGAGTGATTATGG
>JACQEW010000059.1 GCA_016200365.1 Nitrospinota bacterium | reverse complement strand
CATTTTTAGTTTTGTTTTCATCTTTTCACCTCACTCGGCGGTTTCTTTAAAATTATGATAACACAAATAGTAATGGCTATAGTATATTTTTTGACATAATGCGGAGTTAAGCCGTAGCCCCGTAGGGACGTATCGGTCTTGAACTCCTTGTTCTCCCGAAGCGGAGCGAAGGGAGGACAAGGAGTTCACGGATTAACTCCGCATTCTCCCTGAGCGAAGCGAAGGGAGAACGCTCAGCATCAGCTGCGGCGCGCAGCGCCGTCCGCTGCATGCTGTTGTTAGCCAGACCTGTCACACGCCACTCCCATCCACCTGCCATGATAGGCACACTGTGTGGTCCCAAGCGGGGACTTTTCGCATAGCTTCCGACAGCAAGTCTCTATCGAGGGTGCATTCGTAGAGAGGCTTCTTGTCCTTGCGATGCTCTCCAGGCATTGCCAGCGAGAAGCCGAAGTACTTCAGCAGTCGTTCACCTTCCAACGTTGCCCCAACCGCTAGCATCGGATGTGGTGCGGTGTTCGAGTAGTAACAATCCAAGTACTTCAGGAGCGCCCAGACCAAGATCGCCGCCGTGCGCTTGCCGCGAATCGTCTCGGGAGCCTCAACCGCAATGCCCGCAAGATAAAGGCGGGCGCCTGACCTGCTTTGCTTCGACTTCAAGATGTGTTCGTATCTGATGTCCTGCTCCGAGACGCTTCCTGCTCGTAGCAGCTCGAAGAAGTCCTTCCGCAGAGGCAGTACATCGAAGTAGCCCACAACACATTTTGAGGAATCCAGAACACATGCAAGGATCGAGTCATTCTTCAAGCGCCATTGTTCGTAGCGTTCTGCAGCTATGGGCGGTTGTGGCCCATATGCACCCGCGGCAATCCTGTTTGCTTGAATGGCCAGATCGCGCTTGCACGGGCATTGTATCGTGAATCGGCAAGACTCGGGATCGGGAACGAACTCCTCGATAGCCAGATGGACAGGTGTGCTACGGAACCAAGCGTACGAACCCGCCATCAGGATCGAGCTACCGAGTGCGAGCAGCGATCTCCACCAAGTGAGATGTACGGGAACCAGTGCAACCAGACCCGCCATCAGCCCGACGATAGCAACCCAAGCCACAAGAAACTCTCTTCCGAAGCGAAGGCGGCGACCTCGAAGGAGCGCGCTCACGTCGCAAGTACCTTTTCCCATATATGAAAGTCCTGGCCGTACCAGTGGTTGAGTAACGTGCACACCTTGTGGTAGCCTGCATTAGCGAGCACTCGCGCTGACCGGTCGTTGGGAACCCGAGTATCGCACCATATCTTGTGACACTTGCGGCGTGGACAGCTCGATTCCAGCGCGGAGAGCAGCTCGCGTCCGATGCCAGCCCCCCTGTGGTCCTCGCGGACGCCAAACCACGAAAGCCACAGGACTCCATCGTCGTAGCGACTGATGCAGAAGCCGACGATGTCACCCTCGGCAGCTGCAACAAGGACAGCGTCGGGATCACACTCAATGAGGGCGCACAGGGCCTCGCGAGAGTACTTGGCAAGCTCCTCCTGCTGCTCGCGAGTGTTGTAGTAGGCTAGCTTGGTGATGACGACCTCCACGAGATGTGACAACTGAGGTGCATCGTCGTAGTTCATCCTCCTGATTAGCACCACTCGGTCCTCCTGCTCATCATTGCCTGGCTAATGCGGGGCTGAGCCATGACCCGTAGGGTCATTGGTTTCGTGCCCCTGGTTCTCCCGTAGCGAAGCGGAGGGATGGGGCACATGGCTCAGCCCCGCATTATCTGAACGGCAGCATAAAGTTAAATGTGTGGTCAATGGAAAAAATGACTTGACGTTATCTGATTAATTTTACTATACTTTCTCAGGGACTAATATGTGAAATTGAATATTAGTCCCAGCGTGTCAGTCGCCTATGCAATTTAAGTTTTTTTCAAAAATCTCTTTTTCTGTCATTTTCTATACACACCCTTCAAAAAATCCTCTCTATACCTGAGCCAATTTTCCTTTAAATCTTTTTCTGCAAAAGTTAATGCCAGATTGTAATCAATAAACGGCAGTTCGTGCTTTGTTAATTCTGTATATCCTGTCTAAATTTGTTATTTTTATTTTTCACCTCTCCAGTTTTCCGAGCAGCATCTTTCTTACGCCATCTCTTGCAGGAGCAAAGGGAATCTTTCCGATTATCTCGTCCGCAAAACTCGTTGTAAGTATACGCTGAGCCATATCTTGGGAGAAACACCTCGTCTTGAGATAGAAAAGCTGCTCGGGGTCTATCTGTCCGACAGCAGAGCCGTGTGTGCATTTTACATCGTCTGCATATATCATTAGATTAGGCTTTGAATCGGCTTTTGCATCAGGGGAGAGCATAAGGCTTTTCATAATCTGGTTGGAATCGGACAACTTTGCACCCGGGTGAACTACTACCGTGCTGTCAACGCTTGCCCGCGCCTTATCCTTTAGGATATTCCGAAACCGAAGCCTGCTGATGCAGCCCATCGCCTCATGGTGGAGACGGACATAATTATGAGCCTGCTCCTTTTCCTTTAGAATACTCACGGCATTGAAATCCGTTTCCGCACCTTCCCCATGCAGATGAATCTCATAATTGTGCCTTACAAGAGCAGAGCCGTTTGATGCAGTGATGCAGGTAAAATGCGCATCCTTTGAAAGCGATACGAAGGTCTTTATGAGATGTCTTGAATCCTCACACCCTTCATGGACGCAGATATATTTAATCTTTGAGCCTTCTCCTGCCGATATGCTCAATGCAGGGATTGAAAATGCCCTTTCATCTAAGGAAATAAATCTTACTATAATGCCAATATCCGCACCTTCACCTATCCTTATAAGTATATGCGGAGTGGAAAGGGCAGGCGATTCACCGCTGCCGGAGGCAGCAAATATAAGCTGTATGAAGCCTTCAGTTGATACACCGTCATTTACATCGAGCAAGAATGCCTCTTTCATAAAAGCGGCATTGAGTAATGCAAATATGTCCTTTTCTGATTTTGTTCTTTCCAATATCTCCCTTTTTGCAGCCTGATTTTGCTCTACAGGAGAGATAGAGATTTTACCGTCCTTAGAGTAAAAACTCGAAAGCCGTCTGTCCAAACTGCCGTTGATAAAGAACAGGACAGAATTTTCACACCCGCGGTATACAAGCGACCTTGCTGTGTCGTCATCGAGACTGATGGGCTGCTCTGCAATGTCAAAGAATGTCAGGGAAGGGTCGGCAGTGTTTACAAATGTGAACATCTCATGGGTGCGGTGCGGATACCCTGCGGTTTTTATAAGACCTGATGCAAGCTCGTTAATCTCCCTGAAGGCAGGATTCGCCCCGCTTTTCATAAATCCATCGAATCTCTCCTTTATCCTCTCAAGATGAGCCTGACTCCCTTTTGTTATATTTGTAGTTTGCATATTCAGATTCTTTTAATATAAAGGAAATTATAAAATCTTTAGCCACAGACTTTCACAGACTAAATCAAGAGAAAAAACAAATAATAAGCCACAGATTTTCACAGATATACACAGATAAAGAAGAATTCAAGAGACAGAATACAGAATTCAGAAGATAGTAAAGAGAGCTTTTATTCTGGCTCCTGACTTCTGGATTCTTTTTCTAATCTGTGTTTATCTGTGTCCATCTGTGGCTTTAAGAAGTTTTTAATTTTTTAGTCCGTGTAAATCTGTGGCTAATTCTTTTCTTTAATAATATCGTAACCCCTCGATTCCAGTTCCATCGCAAGGTCTATCCCGCCGGATTTTATAATCCTGCCGCTGCTGATTACATGCACATAGTGCGGCTTTATATATTTCAGTATCCTCGGGAAGTGTGTGATTATGATAAGGGCGTTTTTATCGCTCCCGAGCTTTTGGATGCTTTCCGCCACAATCCTGAGTGCGTCAATATCGAGTCCAGAGTCTATTTCATCCAGTATGGTGAGCTTAGGCTCAAGGAGAGCCATCTGGAGTATCTCATTCTTCTTCTTTTCCCCGCCGGAAAAACCCTCATTAACGGCCCTCTCCTTATATTTGGCATCCATGCCCAAAATCTCCATCTTGTCGCTCAGCAGTTCATCGAAATCAAGGGGGTCAAGCTCCTCCCTCCCCTCTTTCTTTGCCTTTACATTGTAAGCCATGCGCATAAACTCTGCATTGCCCACACCCGGTATCTCCACAGGATACTGGTATGCGAGAAAGAGTCCTTTCAGCGCCCTCTCCTCAGGCGGTAGGGCAAGCAGGTCATCCCCCTCAAATACAACCGTCCCCTTATTTACCGTATAAGAGGGATGCCCTGCAAGCACATTGCTGAGTGTGCTTTTGCCAGAGCCATTGGGTCCCATAACTGCGTGTATCTCCCCCTTGTTTACTGAAAGTGAGATACCCTTTAATATCTCATTCCCTTCAATCCCTGCATATAAATCCTTTATCTCAAGCATTACCTATCCTCCAAGAGAGTGAAGAGTTAAGAGTGAAGAATGAAGAATTAAATGAATTATTTTTTAACTCTTAACTTTTAACTCTTAACTCTTAACTTTTAACTTTTAACTCTTAACTCTCTTCATCGTTACCCTATACTATTTTCCAGTCTTATAGCGAGGAGCTTCTTCGCCTCTACAGCGAATTCCATAGGCAGATGGGAGAAGACATCCTTGCAGAAGCCGTTGATTATCGTCTTTATAGCCTCCTCCCTCCCTATCCCCCTCTGCTGAAAATAAAAAAGCTGGTCTTCGCTTATCTTTGAGGTGGATGCCTCATGCTCTACCTGCGAAGACCTATTTCCTGTCTCGATATATGGAAAGGTATGGGCGCTGCATTTGTCGCCGACAAGCAGACTATCGCACTGGGTATAATTCCTTGCATTTTGTGCACCAGGGTTTATACGCACCAGACCCCGATAACTGTTGCTTGCATAATCGGCAGAAATACCCTTAGAGATGATTAAAGACTTTGTGTTTTTTCCCAGATGTATCATCTTTGTCCCTGTGTCAGCCTGCTGTCTGGCTGTGGTAAGGGCAACAGAATAAAACTCGCCCCGTGAATTATCGCCAATCAGCACACAGCCCGGGTATTTCCATGTAATGGCAGAGCCTGTTTCAATCTGCGTCCATGATATCCTCGAATTTTTTCCCCTGCAATGACCCCGCTTAACCACAAAATTGAGTATCCCTCCCTTGCCGGTCTCCGGGTCGCCGGGAAACCAGTTCTGCACGGTGCTGTATTTTATCTCTGCATTATCCAGTGCGATAAGCTCCACTATAGCGGCATGGAGCTGCCGTGTATCAAATGCCGGTGCTGTGCAACCCTCTATATATGAAACATAGCTGTTTTCATCGCAGATGATGAGCGTCCTCTCGAATTGTCCTGTCTCCTGCGTATTGATGCGGAAATATGTGGAAAGTTCCATCGGACATTTCGTGTTCGGCGGGATGTATACAAAAGAGCCGTCGGAAAACACAGCGCTGTTGAGAGCCGCATAAAAATTATCGCCCGGCGGCACCACACTGCCGAGATATTTCTTTATCAAATCAGGGTGATTTCTTATGGCATCGGAGATTGAGCAGAAGATTATCCCCTTTTTGGCAAGCGCCTTCTGGTGAGTTGTAGCAACGCTTATGCTGTCGAAGACTGCATCCACTGCCACATTTGAAAGCATTTTCTGCTCTTCGATGGGGATGCCGAGCTTCTCGTAAGTCGAGCGTATCTCAGCCGGCACCTCCTCCAGACCGGACAGCCTCTTTTTCATCTTGGGGGCGCTGTAATAGGAGATAGCCTGAAAATCTATAGGGGGTATCGCAAGATTAGCCCAGTCAGGATGACTCATTGACTGCCACTGCTTAAGGGCATTCAGCCTGAACTCAAGCATAAAGGGAGGCTCGTCTTTTTTACCCGATATGGTGCGGATTGTATTCTCGTTCAGCCCCTTTTCGATTACCTCCGACTCAATATCGGTAACAAATCCGTATTTATACTCCCTTCCCTCTATAATCTCTTTAAGTCCGCTTTTTTTCTCCATATTTTCTAATTTAACATTATTTAAATTTAAACTCTACGAAATTATAAAATGTAATTTTAGAACAAAAACATGGAACACGAATTACACGAATGGACAAATGGCACGAATGAAGAAAATAGTAGTAATAATTTAGCCTTTTAAGGATGGAGGTTGTCATGTTTACCTTTATTCATCTCTACCGGGGTAAACTTTCTACCACTCTCGGCATCTGTTCAACCATATAAAGCGGGATAGAAAGGATTTTGTCATAATAGGATAATTTGTCCTGTGAGAATCGTATGCCTAACCTTGATTTTTTCTCCTCTATAAACATCCTTAATGATTTAAGTCTGCCTTCTTTGCCTGATTTTACCTCTACAGGAAAAATATCCGACCCGATATTTATAACATAATCAACCTCTGCCATGCTCCCCTTTTTCTCTCTTGCCCAAAAATAAAGGCTGGCTTGTAGATGTTTATCGGAATATGCCACTAATTCCTGTCCAACAAACTGCTCAGCCACAGCACCCGCATTTATCTGCATAAAATCTTCTTCAATGCTTAATCGTCCCTGCAAACCGCAGGAATTTTGCATCAGCCCGACATCGAGAAAATTTATTTTAAATCTTTGTTCGTTTATTTGTGCCCCAAGAGGAAGCCCTGAAGCCTTTGTTAAATATATTGGCTTAACTACTCCAGCGAGGACAAGCAAATTAAGGGCATTCTTCAGGTCTCTTGAGCGGGTGTCGGGGTCTATGTTTGAATATTTTATCCTCTGCCCTGCCATGCGGGGTGCAGCATCAAATACCTTTTGCAGATATTTATGCTGAGAAATCTTTGCATATTTTCCAAAATCACTCCTGTATGTCTGCAGCAGTGCTGTCTGTATCCTCTGGCAATTCATCAAATCATTGCTGGATAGATATTCATTTAAGACCGCAGGCATTCCGCCGACAATTATATATATGCGAAGCAGCTCAAGAAGTTTTTTATGGATAACATCGTCTATTGAATCGGTTAATTTAACATCCAAAAGGAATTTTCTTAAATTTTGGCTGCCTGCAGCATCGAGATATTCAGAAAAAGACAACGGCTCTAAATAAAGGAATCGGACCCTTCCAACTGGCATCTTAAAGTCAGGGCTTCTCATAGCAAACTCAAGAAGAGAGCCTGCTGCTATAACAGCCAACTTAGGCATTTTCTCCTTAAAATACCTGAGGGACATTATTGCCTGCGGACATTCCTGTATCTCATCCAGAAATAAAAGGGTAGTATCTTCTTTTATCTGCACGCCAAGAAGCATCTGAAGTTTATTGATGATTTCAGATGGGGCAAGGGATTTAAAACAGTCCTTTAACTGAGGCTGGAACTCAAGGTTAACAACCACTATGTTTTGAAAGTGGGTTTTACCAAATGTTTCAATAAGATAACTTTTTCCTACCTGTCTGGCGCCTCTTATTATCAGCGGATAACGTTCTTTTTGTGATTTCCACGAAATCAGTTCCTTTTCAATATCTCTGCGCATTTTATTACCCCTTAGCCATTATTTGGCTAAAATACAGGGTAATTATAGCCATTATTTGGCTAAAATGCAAGCATAATCAAACTTTTTCAATCATTACAAAAAGCAATATTTCAAGATTTGACCCCATGTCCCATTCACAAGCCGAAGGAATATCCTCAGAATTTCCAGACGAATATTGATTTCCTTTAAGAGAGGGGCTTTACTGGGATTTTGGGAATTTTTCAACCTTATCCAGAATCCAATAAATTAGGCGAAGCTGAAGCTTCGCACTACACTCCAGCAATCGCACAGTCTCGTAGTGCGAGGCTTCAGCCTCGCTAATATTGAAATTCCTATACCTTTAACTATAGTAACGGCAATAAATAACTTGCCGTAGGGCAGGGCTTTAGCCCTGCATAAATAGGCAAGCCTAAAAGCTTGCCCTACAAGTTATTTATTGCTTTCAGTATACATCGTAATACTTGGTAAAAACAGGTGCGTTTATCAAAAAAAATTTCCCCTTCCCCTCCTTCAAAATGAGGGGAAGGGGTGATAGGCGAAAAAAAAGTAAAAGGGTAAAAGTTTAAAAGTTAAAAGTGTAATTATTACATGGAAGCACCGCCAGCGCAACGGAATCCGTAGTAGCTGTCCCGATTTGCCGGCTCATTCCAGTTGCGGCCAGATGACCACAGGTAGAGCGGAGTAACGTACCATGCACCACCGCGCATAACCTTGTTACTACTATCATGATCAGTAGATGTCCATTCCCATACATTACCTGCCATATCATAAAGCCCATAGTTATTCGGCTTCTTCTGTCCAACAGGATGGGTTTTACTTCCAGAATTATCCCCATACCAGGCATAATCACCCGCCATCCCTTCACTCTCTCCCCAATAAAATGTTGTGGTCGTCCCTGCCTTTGCTGCCTTCTCCCATTCCCATTCTGTTGGTAATCTTTTACCAACCTTCCCGCAATACTCATTAGCCTCATACCATGTAACTTGCTCTACAGGACAGTTATCACACCCTTTAAAATTTGATGGGTTATTTCCCATCACCTGTTGAAATTCCCTCTGTGTAACTTCGTATTTATCAATGTAAAATTCACTTAGAACCATGCCTTTAAGTGAATATGGCGCACCTGCCATAAATTCGCCTGACGGAATCATTACCATGTTACCTTTCTCTGCTACCTTTGCCTTTGGCTGAACAGGGGGCAGCGGGGGCGGCGGGAGACTTGCTAACTCGAGCTTCTCCTTCTCTAATTTCTGACGCTCTTCGTTGAGATGATTCTTCTCTTCCATTAAAGCCTTCTTCTGCTCTAATTCCTCTCTCTCCTTTTTAAGTCTCTCCTTTTCCTGCTGTATGTTTTTTTAATTCTTCACTGATTTCTTTTGCTGGTGAAAGCCCCTGACTGATTCTATCAGGGGCTGAACCTGTAATTTCTGGTTCAATCTTCCCCTGAACTTGATTCAGGGTTGAACCAGCGTTTGCAACAGACGCCAATCTGAATACAAAATCCCCTCCATCATGTCCCGAGTTCTTTATATCGTTATATTCAGGCACCTGGTCCGATTTTCCTGCAACACTCGATTTTACCCTTCCGTGAAACAATTCTTCTGCTGTGAATATACCCTTGTCCGCCTCTTTTAATGCCCTTAAAAGTGCATCCGCAAAGACAGAGTGTCCGCTGCCCCCTTCGTCTGCTACAGGCTCATTCCCTCCACTTGCCATTATTGTCCTCGATGACCGCTCTATCATCTTTTTTATAAATTCCTCCCTCTCGCCGCTCTTTGTCAAATCCCCCGATACAGCCCTTCCCAATGTTCCTGAATAACAGCTATCCGATACTATGAGTATATGACGGGATGTGATTCTCTTTATGCCGGAGGTTATATCGTCTGCTATGATCCATTTTGTAGGGCTGTCACTTTTAGCATCCACAGGAAGCCAATATGCCTTGCCTGCTGTCTTGTCAAACTCCCCATGTCCTGCATAATAAATCAGGAGATTGTCTTTTTCACCTAACATCTTCCTGAAATCATTCATACTTTCAAGTATATCATCCCTTGTTGCATCAATGAGGAGTTTTGTCTGAAAGCCATACTGCTCGCTTAACAGCTTGTCTACAGCCTTTGCATCTGCTATAGCT
>JACQEW010000400.1 GCA_016200365.1 Nitrospinota bacterium | reverse complement strand
TAATATTCATCACCTCTCCAAGAATCTGATTCTGACACTCAATAATAGAGCCGCCTTTGCATGCAGAGTCGTCTAAAGGCTTATCAACTTTAGTAAGCGGCGGCTGCTTTGGCGGTGCTGCGTTTTCAGGTGGACCATAGGGCCAGTTGCGATCCCAGGGTGTAAAGTGTGTAATTAGGACACGCCACAAACTCTGACCTGACTGGTAGAGTGCGGCAAGGGTCTGTCTTTCTGCATCTGTGATTCCAAGTGCTGTTAAGGCTGCTGTTGTGGCAGGTGTGCCGCTTCCATCTATGTCAAGCTCTGCAATACCATTGACGATGCTCAATATTTTGATGATTCTGCCATTGTCTGATGCTATCCATACTCCCTGTTCACGGTCATAATATCCTGCAGGGACAATACTTCCAACAGGAAAATTGAGGAAGTTCTCTGTGTAGGTGATTACAGGTTTGCTGAATGTTACAGTTTTTGCCCCTGCTGTTAAGGCTTCGTCTATACTGTATTCTACTGCATAAGTATATCCACTGGTTGGAGGCAGTTCTGCCGGCATTGCCTTTGGTCCATTTTCTCCGACTGTATATTCTGTTGCCCTGACATTGATGTTTGTTAGTGTTTGCCATGTGCCGTCAGGGAGCTTCATGCTAACAGTTGTCCCCTGCTCAAATAGAAGGGTGGCTTTTCTGTTTCCATCACTGTCTGATACTGCGTTGCTCTGTGCTGCCTGAATCGGGGCGCCGGCATTTAGGTCAATGGTTGTTACTTTGCTATCAACAGGCATCATTATTACTTCCGGGAGCCATGCGTAATCCTGCCATGGCGCATCCACCTTACGCTGTGCTGGTAAATAGCCATTCTTCTCGTAATTTACTGTAATCCATCCTCCGCCGTTTACTGCCATGTCAAACATGCCGTCAAGACGACTCATTGTGCTTCCATATTCGGGATGATTTAGGATGGTTATTTTGACTCCGGGGAGTGCTGTGCCATCGGTGTTTAAGACTTTGCCTCGAAGGACTGCTGCCCTCTTTGGCTCTATTGTGTTAGGTGCCACTCCTGTCTGAATCGGGTTAGTGCCTGTGTAAAGGAATTCAGTGGCATTTGCCAATATGGTTGCTGCTGTGCGGTTGATTGGCGGCGCTACTGCGGCAGGGTTCGGGGGTAATATTAAATATGTAACTGTTATGGTCTTTTTGCTTGTGTTTCCTGCTGCATCGGCGGCTGTAACGGTAATGGTGTTCGCTCCTTCTATTAGTGTTACGGCTGATGCCGTGAAGGTGTTGTTTGTTACTGCGGCATTTACGCCATTTATCGTTACGATAGCCGTATTGTCATCTATTGTGCCTGTTACCGTGATTGTGCTTGTGTAAACAATGCTGCTGTTTGAATGGGAGGAGATGCTAATAACCGGGGGAATGGTGTCAAGGGTAATTGTGAGCGATGATGTGCCTGTGTTCCCTGCCCTGTCTGCTGCTGCAGCAGTTATGGTGTTTGCCCCCTCTGTAAGCGGGAGATTAAAGGCTGTATAGGATTCGCCTGTTATAACTGCATTTACACTGTTGACAGTGACGGAGCTTACTCCGCTTAGGGCATCCGATGCCATGCCTGTTACTGCAATCGAAGGGGTATTGAGTGTTGTATTGTTTGCCGGAGTTGAGATGGTGATTAAAGGCGGCGTTATATCGAGAAGCACGGCTGCTGATACGGCTCCGTTATTCCCGGCACGATCTGTTGCAGAAGCGGTTATCGGGTTATTGCCTTCGGTAAGGTTAAGGGTTGTCGTAAAGGTATTATTCGTAAGGCTGACAGGTGTTCCATTGATTGTTAGCGATGTTATCGGACTTGCATCTGCTACTCTGCCTGTTATCGTGAGTTGCGGCTTGTTTGTTATGGATGGGACAGGGTCAAGGGTTATTTGGGGGGGTATTGTATCCAGAATGACGGTTACTGATGCACTTCCTATGTTCCCTGCTGTATCTGTTGCTGCAACAGTTATGGTGTTTACCCCTTCTGTAAGATTTATGTTTGAGGCTGTATAAGAATTACCCTGTAACTGTGCAGTTGTCTCGTTTACTTTAACGCTATCAACCCAGCTTATGGAGTCAGAGGTATTCCCTGTTACTGTGATGGATGGGGTATTGAGATATGTATTGTTTGCAGGGGATGTGATTGTTACATCGGGCGGAGTGCCGTCCTCGCCTTCTATTTTAACTGTTATAAAAGCCCCTGGACCACTTTTGACCTCTACTTCAATTATGTTGTTTCCGTGATTAAGAAGGACTGTCTTTTCTATTCTGACTACTTTTTTATTAAAATCATGTTCCTTTACTATTTCTTTCCCGTTTATTTTTATCTCTGCGGAACTGACCCTGGTTTTCTTTTCCTCTTTGTCTTTTTCCTTATCTTTACCTTTTTTCTTTTCATCGTTGTTGTCATCTTCCTCTGTTTCTGTATATAATCCGTTTTCTACTATAAGCTTGTAATTCCCTGCTATACTGCGGACATAAAAGGTCTCTGTAATTTTTTCAGGTTTACCCTTCTCTCTGATATAGGTCTTGGGACCAAAAACATTGAAGATTCCGGCATGAGAAGAAGAATAGAATGCAGATAGCAATAGTATAAATGTTAGAGAGAGAATTACAATTAAAGGCTTTTTATTCATAAATTACCTCCAAGAAAAGGATTAAACTTCAATATTTCACTAACCCCCAATCCCGCTTTACCTAAATAATGCAGTTACCCCCACATCTATGTATAAGTGTGGGGGGCAATTGCATTTTTTGGGTCGAATAGATAAAAGATACCCCCCTCTCTTGATGAAATCAAGTATCAAAAAAGGCTCATTTTTTATATAGTCCTTTTTAGTCCTATACGATTTTTAAGATTTGGTTTTTGAGGGGTTTAATTTTTGGAGGGGATTAATCATTTTTAATAATCCCTTTTTCACGAGCAAAGGCAATGACGTGCCTCATGGATTTAAGGTTAGATTTAACCAGGATATTATGGATATGGTTTTTAACAGTTATTGGACTTATACAAAGTTTATCTGCTATTTCTTTATTCCTTAAACCTCTTGCCTTCAATCTCAGTATCTCTATTTCTCTTTCTGTAAGGATATGATTATACACTGTTATAGAAGGGTCAACAGATTCTCCCTTCTCAATAATTTCATCAGTTAGAGAATAATACCTTCTTTTTGAGATTTCTGACACTAACGCTTGAATTCTTCTTTGGTAATGTCTTATCTGTCTCTTTTTGTAATAAAGGCTTGCTGCATTTTTTATCCTCTGTCGGAAAATTTCATAATCAAATTCTTTGGTAAGATAATCTAATGCACCATTTTTAAAACATTCTGCTGCGGTTTCAGCATCATTAATCGCACTCATTACGATACATTCTATATCAGGTCTCTCCCTTTTTATCGTCTTTAAGATTTCAGTTCCCCTAATGTCTGGAAGTCGAATATCTATTAAAGCAATCTGAACTTCCTTTTCCTTTAATTCCTCCAGCGCGCCTTTTCCATCAACTGCTTTTATAATCCTGTATTCCTTTTTCAAGAAAGCCTCTATAGTATCTCTCATGCTCTCATCGTCTTCAATAACTAATATAGTTGTCTTGGGGAGTTTCATAAATAGATTAGCCCCTCACTTTCTCCTCTCCCCTGAGGGGCGAGGGTTAGGGTGAGGGGAAATTTATTCTCTGCTGTTATCTACTTTTGAGGGGTGACACTACTGCTGTTTGAACCAGAACCGCTTGTAGATTGAGGCAAATTTATAGTGCATCCTTGCGGGCAGGGGG
>JACQEW010000409.1 GCA_016200365.1 Nitrospinota bacterium | reverse complement strand
TCGTAAATCTAAAATCGTAAATCGTAAATTTCTAGAGGGGGGTTTTACCCTCCTCGAGGTAATGGTTGCTATTGTTATATTAGGGATGGGCTTAACGGTTGTGTTTGAGCTTTTCTCGGGCGGGTTGAGGTCTGTCGAAATATCGAATGATTATTCCAATGCCGTGATTCTGGCAAATAAAAAGATGGGGGAGCTATCCCTCAAAGAAAAACTGGAGGTTGGAAAAGAGGAGGGAGATTTCCCTAAAGAAAAAGATGGCATCCTGACCGTTCGGCAAGCTCACGATGCAAGCCTGTCGAAGGATTATAAATGGGATGTCGAGATAGCCCCGTATAAAGAAAGTTCGGAGTTGGGAGTTGGGAGTTCGGAGTCAGAAAAAGAAGGAAATAAAACACAAAGCAATACGGAATCTCTTGTCAAAATCTATCAAATAGATGTCAGGGTTTTCTGGAAAAGGGGACTGACAGAAAGGGATGTAAGATTGACAACACTACGAACCTTTATGGAAAAACCGCCGGAGGAGGCAGCAAAGCAATGAAGAATACAGAATGCAGAATGCAGAATGCAGAATTAATAAATCCTAAAATCCGCAATCCGCAATCCGCAATCCGCAATTCTGAGGGGGGTTTTACCCTCATCGAGCTTATTATAGCAACAACCATCGTAAGTATGATTCTTGCGATTATCCTCAGCGGCATGAGGCTCAGCATAAGGGCATGGGAGGTTGGTGAAGACAGGGTGGAGGTTTATCAGACTGGCAGGGTGATACTGGAAAAGATGTCGCAGGACATTAAATCAATGTATCCATACAGGTATGAGAAAGAAATAACCACTGAAGATAAGCTTATGGTGAGTGAAGCGAATCCATCCGAAAAGGCGAAAAAGATGATTCTGGCATTAAAATGCGAGCCTCACGGGCTTAGATTTACAACCATTGCCGAAAGTGTTAACCCCGTTTTTCAGGGCAGGGGATTGAGAGAAGTCTTTTATTATATTGAAAAAGACCCTGATGAAAAAAGGGATAGATTGTTATATAGGGAAAATATTATTTTCCCTCATCATACTTTTGAAGAAACCTCCCTATCATCATCTGCGGATGAATCTGATAAACCTATGGTGAGCGAAGCGAATCCAAAGGAGGGTGGCTATTATAAAAATGCGTCCGTTGTTACGGTATCCGACCAGATTGCCGAGCTTAAGTTTAAGTATTATCTGGTAAGGAGAGAGAAGATAGAGGATGGAAAAGAGGAGGATGTAGGCGAGTGGGTGGAATCCTTCTCAGGTTATGATGAGCTCAGGGAAGAAGAAGAGGCAAAGGCTGTTGAAAATGAGCAGGGTAATGGAAAAAAGAAGAGAGGCAAGCCTGTATTGAGGGCAATAGAGATAAAGTTGTCCATGTATGAAATGAATCCTGACGATACCCTAAATATGGAGAAGATAATCTCCTTTCAGCCGCTCGTTGTGCCTATAAATATTGGAAGGGAGATAAAGGCTACATGATTTACAATTTACAATTTACAATTTACAATTTAAAGTTTTGGACTTTAGGGCTTTTAAATCGTAAATCTAAAATCGTAAATCGTAAATCCGATGAGAGGGGTGTTGCTCTTTTGATGGTTCTTTGGGTTATGGTTTTCCTTACAGTTATAGTATCGGAATTCGCCCACTCGATGAGGGTGGAGATAAACATCACGAGAAATTTTAAAGAGGAGGCAGAATCGCTCTCTTTGGCTGAAGCTGGACTAAATCTTGCATTTGCCGAAATTCTTAAAGATTCGGGTTATACGATAACCGATAAGGATGATGATGTTATCTTTGTCAAAAAGGGCGTAAATGTGCAGGAGTTTTTAGAAAAGAAGCCTGTCAGAAAAGGGATTGCACTCGGAAGCGGGAATATAAGTTATTATATAAGCGATGAAGACAGCAAGATAAATATCAACTCTGCTGCACGGGATACGATTATAAAGCTTCTTGAGCTTTCAGGAGTGGAGGAAGGAGAATTAAGGGATATTATTGCCGACTCTATAGAGGACTGGCGGGATGAAGACAGCCTCCACAGGTTAAACGGTGCAGAGGATGATTATTATATGAGTCTTCCTGTTCCATATCACTGTAAAAACGGCAGTTTTAATACTGTAGAGGAACTCTTGATGGTAAGAGGCATGACTCCTGAAATACTTTATGGGAATCTTGCCCTTGAGGAAAGCAGAGGAGTGGAGAATAGAGAAAAGGAGCCTGCCGGTCATAAACCTGCAGTGAGCAAAGCGAATCTATCCAAAGACGGCAGATATACCGGGATATATCAATATATCACGGTTGCAGGGTCGGGGACAATCAATATGAATACTGCCCCGGAAACATTATTAAGGATTATTAGAGGAGATGAGGAGGCGAAAAATATCATCTCCAAACGGCAGGGAAATAACGGTGTTTATGACGATAATCAGAAATCCGGCTCCTTTACTATTTTATCAACAGGTATAATAGGAGTCGGGAGTAGGACAGGCGTCCCGCCTGTCAAGGAGTCGGGAGTCGGGAGTCAGGAGCAAGAAAACAAGAGCGGTTTTAATAAGAGGACAATTAAGGTGATATGCTCTAAATCAGGCTCGGGTAAGGATGCAAGGGTAAGCATCAGATACTGGAATGATAACTATATACCTTATAGGAAAAATGTGATAGGATAAACAAAATTAATTCCTAATTTCCAATTTCTAACCCCTGAATGATTCTATCAGGGGCAAAAAATTAAAATTCCTTAATTGGGAATTGGGAATTAGAAATTTCTGTTTTCTCCCTGCTGGTTCAATCTTTTAGATTGAACCTTAATGTTTTGGTTCAGCCCCTGATTGAATCTTTCAGGGGCTGAACCAGCGAGCGACCTTTGCGACTCTGCGGTGAAATTAAGTTTTTGTTCTAAATAATTTATGGCTGCTGTTAATATTTCTAAATTACAGGATGGGATAAAGGGATACTGGGACAAAATCGGGATCTTCCATCATGTTAAGGAAGGCATAAGATTTATCGAGGAAAAGGGGAGGGTTATTGACAGGCTGTATTTTGCCAAGTCCATCGGGATCAATATAAGCCCTGAGCTGGTCAGTATTGTATACCTCAATAAAGGCTTCAACGGGATACAGGTTGTAAGGACACACTCTTTCCCAAATTCTATAGCGCCACAGCAGGGGGGAACGTCGGCTAAGGATTCAGAGGATAGGTTTTTGAGAGAGGCGGATAAATTTTTAAATGCGAGAGACACGGATTGGGATGAATTGATAATAGGAATTCCGCGCAGTCAGGTAATTTTAAAATATATCAGCATCCCTGCTCCGGATGAGAGGCTGATTAAAAAGATACTGGATTTTGAGATTGAAAGGCATATCCCCCTGAAGACAGAGGATATATATTACGATTTTCAGGTGCTTGGAAGGCTGGATAAAAATATATTCAAAGTCTTAATAGGAGCGGTGAAAAAAGACTTTATTGATTATTACCTCGCCCTGTTAAAAAAAATCCGCATCGAGCCGACTGCCGCCGATATATCATCGCTGTCCCTATATAATTTTTTCTCCGAGATGCCTGGCTGCAGCAAGGGAACTTTTATTTTATTGAATATAGAGGGCGGGGAGATGGATATAGATATAATAAAAGACGGCATGATAGGTTTTTCGAGAGGTGTGAGATTGGATAGTCAGATAAAGCTTGTCGAGGGTCATATTTTATCCGACCGGGCGAATCTGGAGAGATTGGGTGATTTTGCGGCAGCGGAGCTTAATACGGCGGTCGCAAGCTTTAGACGATTGGAAGGGGATATAAGCATAGACAGGATTCTGCTGTTTGGAAAGGCTGCTGCATTGAGCGAATTTGACAGGCATATCGGAGAAAAATTAAATATAAAAACTTCGGGATATAAAATACAGGAGACAGGAGATAAAAAGCCTTCTATCTTCAATCTTGAATTCGGCGTTGCCATAGGTCTCGGACTTAGGGGCATAACAAAGAAGCAGTTGAATATAAATCTCCTCCCGAAGCATAGGAGATCGAGGAAGAAAGACCACAGCATATTCGTGACACTTATAATGCTTTTTATGGTTCTTATCCTTACCCCTGCCTCTGTCTTTAGCTGGATTATGAAAGACAGGCTTGTGCTGTCGAAACTGGAAAAGGATCTGTCGGAGGTAAAATCAAAGGCATCCGTTGTCGAAAAAATGGATATGCAGTCCTTGGAATTGGAAAGCCGCATAAAGTCTTTTAATAAGCTAAAGGCGGGCAGGATAAGCCGTCTGGAGATAATGAGAGAACTGGCGGATATACTTCCGCCGGATGTCTGGCTTTCCGAGGTTTATATAACAGAGGAAGGGCTTGAGATGAACGGTTTTGCAGGAGCTGCATCGAATCTGATTCAGATAATGGAAAACTCGCCGGTCTTTGTTAATGTAAGATTCGACGGGACAATTACCAAAGACAGCGGAAGAGAGAAATTCAGGATAAAGGCAGGAATAGAAACGGAAGTCAGAAGCCAGAAGCCAGAAGCCAGAAGTTAAGAGTTTTTATTCTGTCTTCTGACTTCTGTGTTCTGTCTTCTGAATCAGTTTATGAACATCTCAAATAGGGAAAAGATAGTTCTGGGCGCTGGAATAACTGCTGTGCTTTCAATAGGGCTTTATACATACATCGTTAAGCCTGTCCATGCCGGCAGGATTCGGATTAAATCCGAGATAGAGAGAAAGGTAGAATTCATTGACAGGTATAATGAAGTATTGAAGAATAAAAACATAATGGATAACAGGGTTAAGGAGATGGAAAAGAAGGGGCAGCAGATGGTATCTTATCTCCTTTCGGGGAATACCCCGCCGCTGGCAGCCGCTGAATTGCAAAATATACTGCAAGGTGCCGGAGGAGAATTGGGGCTGACAATAGAGAGCGCAAAGGTTCTTGACCATAAAAAGGTGGATATATTTTATCAAATCCCTGTCGAGATAAGCATGAAAACGGAGATGAGGAAGCTGAGAGATTTTATCTATAAGATAGAAAACTCCCCGAAATTTTTAACGATTCCAAAAGTAAGGATGAGGGTTATAAGGAACAATATACAGTATGAGCCCGAGATAATCGAGGCGAGAATAGAGACGGCGGGGTATATACTGAGGGCCGAAAATGTAAAAGAACAAAAACATGATTAGCCACAGAGACACAGAGGCACAGAGAAAGACAAGAAGTAAGAAGTAAGAAGC
>JACQEW010000408.1 GCA_016200365.1 Nitrospinota bacterium | reverse complement strand
TAAAAAGTCGTTCAAAAAAAGGTTTTTGCAGTATTATTAATTATAAATTCCTTGAATTTCTGAAAGTTCTGATAGATAATCAATATAGTTGATAGCTCATGGCTCAAGCTCATAGTTTTTGCTATGAGCTATGAGCTATATGCGTGGAGGTGATTATGAAGGCATTGATACTGGCAGGAGGGAAGGGTGTAAATTTAGCTCCATTTACAACCACGAGACCGAAACCGATGATAAATATCGGCGGCAGGTTTATACTGGAAAACACCATCAGGCTGCTTAAAGAGAGTGGAATAAATGTGGTTAATATTGTCGTGGGGCATAAAGCGGATGCCATTACGAAATATTTTGAGAGAGGGACGGACTTCGGTGTGAATATCCACTACATACATCAGGAAAAGCTGACAGGTATCGGGGATGCTGTTTATAGGGTAAAGGACAGGTTCAATCCCGGCGAATACTTTATACTGGTATACGGCGATACCATAACATCGGCAAACATTTTCAATTATACGATGCAGTCATTTAATATGGCAAAGGAGCCTGTCGCCTCTGTCTGTCTTACCCCTTCGACAAAGATGTTCGGCAATGTCTATCTCAACAATGAAATGAGAATCACAAAAATAATAGAAAAACCGAGGAAAGGGGATCTGGGAAATTATGTTTTATCAGGTGTGTTCATACTCCCCAGCAGTTTCTTTTCCATTTTGGAAAAGACAAAACTGAATATGGAAAAGGCTTTTGAAAGGCTTATTGACGAGATGGGGCTCCGGGCTTCTATATGGGAAGGGGAGTGGATAGATGTGGCATATCCCTGGGATATACTGATAGCCAATAAGATTATCATGGATTCATGGGAAAAGGCGTCAATCTCAAAGTCTGTCCAGTTTAAAGGAGATATGCGGATAAA
Organism: Nitrospinota bacterium; assembly: GCA_016200365.1. Taxonomy (GTDB): domain Bacteria; phylum Nitrospinota; class Nitrospinia; order UBA9942; family UBA9942; genus JACQEW01. The sequence continues at coordinate 1,690 of JACQEW010000408.1, read as the reverse complement.
TGGTCCTGTTGTTATAGAGGATAATGTCGAAATACGGTCAGGCACAATAATCGAGGGACCGTCATTTATCGGTGCAGGGAGTTTCATAGGCAACAATGTCCTTATAAGAAAGTATACCTCTGTAGGGAAGGGATGCACCATAGGTTACGGGGTCGAGCTTAAAAACTGCATCCTCTTTGGAAATTCCCGTGTAGGGAGGCTTTCGTTCATAGGCGATAGTGTTATCGGAAGCAATGTTGACATCGGCTCCGGGACAATGACCATAAACGGTAATCTGGACAGAAGCACTGTTAAGTCCACTGTAAACAGAAAGGTCATGGACACACACCTGAATAAGCTCGGCGCCTTTATCGGCGATGATGCCGTAGTCGGCTCCGGCAATACACTGATGGCAGGGGCTGTAATTGATACAAAGGTGAAGATACCACACCATTATACATACCCGAAATAGCAATGAGCAATGAGTGCTGAGCAACGAGTTTTTACTCATTGCTCAGCACTCATTGCTCATTGCTTATTTTTGGAGGTTTCATGTGCGGCATCAGCGGGATTGCTGGATTTAAGAATATAGCAGTGCCTTTGCTCGACAGTATAAGGCATCTTGAATACCGCGGCTACGATTCTTGCGGGGTTGCAATACTCGGCAGTCGCGGCATAGAGGTGAGAAAAAACATCGGGTCTGTTGATGAAGTGAATGAGCGGGAGAGATTGTCTGAGCCTGAAGGGAATATAGGAATTGCCCATACAAGATGGGCGACCCACGGCGGGGTAACAAAAGAAAATACCCATCCCCATTTAAGCTGCAAGGGGGATTTTGCCATTGTCCATAATGGAATTATATCCAATTACCAGGAGATAAAAAAAGAGCTTGTCCGCGAAGGACATAAATTCCGCTCCGAGACTGATACGGAGGTTATTGTCCATTTGATAGAGAAATATTTTGCATCGTCAAAGGATGTGGAGCGAACATTTATCAGGGCTATTAAAAGACTTGAAGGGACTTATGCCGTTGCCCTGCTAACCACCCATGAGAAGGATAAGATATTCTGTGCAAAAAAGGAGAGCCCGCTGGTAATAGGTCTGGGCGATGAGACAAATTATATAGGCTCGGATTTTAATGCCTTTATCGCCTATACAAAGAATGCCGTTGTGCTCGATGACGATGAGTATGCGGTTATATCGAAGGACAGCTATTTTATAAAAAATACTATCAGTGGAGAGAATGTCAGTAAGCGGATTATAGAGATAAACTGGGACAGCGACATGGCTAAGAAGGGCGGCTATCCCCACTATATGCTGAAGGAAATCTACGAGCAGCCCCAGTGTGTTATCAATGCCATGCAGGTGGATAAGGCTCTCATCGAGAAGGTCTCGGATATGATAACAAAGAGCAAGCGGGTCTATTTAATAGGCGCAGGCACAACCTACTATGTATCTCTTATGAGCGAATATCACTTCTCATCCCTCGCAGGCATCTTTGCCCCTGCTGTAAGCTCCGATGAGTTTAAAAACCTTGCAAATATCGATAAGGATACGCTAGTTATAGCGATATCGCAGTCAGGCGAGACTTATGATACTTTGAGCGCCTTGAAGTATGCAAAGAGTAGAGGCGCAAAGACAGCGGCTGTGGTAAATGTAATGGGCTCATCCATCGCCCGCCTTGTGGATTTGCCTATAATGCAGGGCTCGG
>JACQEW010000407.1 GCA_016200365.1 Nitrospinota bacterium | reverse complement strand
TCTTCTTCCTAATAAACATTGCCGCTCTCTTTGCCTTGTAAAATATTCCTCCCTTTTTGCTCATACAAGGAAATTATAAAAATTCATATAGAACACGGATAACACGGATGAGACGGATTGACACAGATAAAAAGCCCCGTATTTAATACGGGGTAATTAGGAAGCCATGAAACCATGAAATAATATTCCTGTATTTCTGGTTTCCTAATAAGTAAAGGTTTTAAAATCCGTGTCCATCCGTCCAATCCGTGTCATCTGCGTTCTATCAGGTTTTTGTTCTTGTCAATAAATAGTTTCTCAAGACATTACTCCGGGTGGACGGGAGAGATACCTTTGCTCCATTAAATGTAACCTCTGTCCCCTTAATATTTCCTGTGGTCAGGGAGAATTTTTCCTGAGCCTTTATAAAGAATTTTTCTCCGGGTTCCATGGTTGCCTCTTTGATCTCAGAATCATCAATAACCACCTGCAGCCATACGGTTTCTGTGGCTGCTATGGATAGAGTTAAAGGCTTTTGTCTGGCTTGTACGGGGGACCCCCTTAAAACAAGTTCAGGGTTTGAAGTATCTTCTCTCTCTTTAAGAGTATCATCTTTTTTTTTTACATTATCGGATTCTTGTATCTCATCGCCGGGAATAGGCTGAATAGCAGGGTTGAGATTAGCTGCGGACTGAAGGGGAGGGGAGGGATTTTCAGCCGGAGAATCTTCTGTTTCCTGCTTAAAACCTTCAGGAACAGGTTTTTGTTCTTCTGCGAATAGGTTATTTTCTTGAGGATGTGCGGCGGTTTTTGTCTCCGATTCAGGCTCTTTCTTTACAATTTCTGTTTTGGAGGCGAATTTATAATAAACAAAACCTCCCGCGATAGTTAATATTAGTGCTGTTGCGGCAATAAAGGGAATTAATTTTGAGATTTGACTTTTTGGAGCGACTGCAATAGCAGGTCGTGAACTTTCCGCTTCTTTTATTTCTGTCTTTTCATCTCTTGTTTTTATGCTATCATATATGGAGATGATTTCATTCGGGTTGAGTCCTACACACTTTGAGTATGCCCTTAGAAAACCCTTTACTAATACATCGGGAAGGCTCCCGTAATCGTTATTCTCGATGGCATGTAAAAATCTCGTGTTGATTCGGGTAATATGGGCTATCTCCTCTATCGTTACCCCTCTTAACTCCCTTTCCCTTTTCAGATGCTCGCCAAGAGATTCCATAATTACAGAGTTAAGAATTAAGAGTTAAGAGTTAAGAATTTTAGTAATATTCCTTTAATTCTTCATTCTTAATTCTTCACTCTTAATTTCCTTTATCCTTTTACCTATCTCCTGCAGTAAAAGCCTTTTCGCCTCGGAAATCGTTCCCTTTATCCTGCATCCTGCCGCCTTTGCGTGTCCCCCGCCGCCAAAGGCGCCTGCAACATCGTTTACATTTATTTTATCCTTTGACCGTAAAGATACCCGTATCTTCCCGTTTTCGGATTCCTGCAATAATACTGCAACCTCTACCCCTTCGATGGACAGGGGGTAATTGACAAAACCCTCTGTCTCCATCTTTGCCCCCTCTTTGCCTTTTATATAGCTGCTGTCAAAATGCACAAAGGCTATCCTGCCGTCCATATTCATTTCTAAAGAGTTTAATAATACACCGAGCCCCTTTATTGTCTCCAGAGAGTTTGTGTGATGGAGCCACTCGGCGATGAAAGAAGTTCTCGCCCCTGCCTCCAATAATTTTGCAGCAATCTCAAAGGTTTTTGGAGTGGTATTGGGGAACCTGAATCTGCCGGTGTCTATGACTATACCTGTATAAATATCTTCTGCTGCATCTTTATCGAGAGGTATGCCGGAGGAAAGAATCAAATCGTATATAATCTCTGTAGATGCACCTGCATTAAAATCTATATAATTAATATCTCCAAAGGAAGAGTTGCTTTTATGATGGTCAATATTGATAATCGTTATATCCTTAGGAAGTAATAGGTTTACCCTTTCCATTCGCTCCAAATTCGGCGCATCGATAACAATCAGATTTTTCGGCTGAAAGGATAGCTTGATATCTTCCGAATATTTCAGTATCCTTTCAAATCCCGAGAGGTATCTAAATTTTTCAGAAGGGGCGCTGTCAATAACAATAGCATTTTTTTTAGATAGTTTATCGAGCAGCCACCCAATCGCCAGCATCCCGCCTATGGAATCGCCGTCGGGATTTATATGCGACGATATAAGAAAATTATCATCTTCTCTAATAATCTTTTTTAATTTTTCAAGAGACATAATTACATTTACGATTTTAGATTTACAATTTACGATTTTAAAAGCATTTAAATCGTAAATCTCAAATCGTAAATTGTAAATCCTTATGGGGATTATATATCAAAATTATTTTTAGTCAAAGTATTTTTGTGTGGTAAACCCCGTTAGAAGTTCCCTATTTGAGATTATCTAACGGTTGATTATTTCATTACTTCTCAGTCAGTATAACTTCTAACGGGGTAAACTTGGGTTTAAGGAAAACTTAAAAGCTTGACATGGTTATAAAAAATATAGTAAAAAGTAAAAAAGAGTATTGGAGGCTAATAAGAGATGGATCAAAAGACTCGCGATTATTTTAAAGAGGAGCTTCTGAAGCAGAAACAGGAAATTCTTTCGGACGCTGCCAGAACCATGAATGAAAGGCTGGTAGTGGCAGGAGAAGAGCTGTCCGACAGCGTTGACAGGTCTTCGATGGAGACTGACAGAAATTTCACTTTAAGGCTGAGGGACAGGGAGAGAAAGCTGCTGAAAAAAATAGATGAAGCGCTCGAAAGAATCGAGGATAAAACCTTTGGTGTCTGTGAGAAATGCGGCGAAGATATAAGTGTAAACAGATTAAAGGTTCGTCCTGTGGCTACCCTTTGTATCGGCTGTAAAGAGGAGCAGGAGAAAAATGAAAAAAAGCTGATGAGCTAAATCCTAACCCGAACAAGTCGGAAAAGAATAGAACACGGATGACACAGATTACACAGATTTACACGGATTTTTTAAAGAATTAGAAAATTTTTTGTTTTTTTATCTGTGATAATCCGTGTCATCAGTGTTATCCGTGTTCCATTGCGGTTGCTTTTTTGTTTTTTCTTATACCCCCTCAATTCGACATATCTGTCCAATTATCCACAAAAACAGATGCCTCTCTTTTAAAAATTTGTTAGAATATACATCATGATTCTTCGCTGTCCTAAGTGCACATCAAAATATAAAGTAAGGGACGATATTATTACCGCCGAAGGCATAAAGGCTAAATGTTATAAATGCGGGAGTATATTCTTTGTAAGGAAGAGAGAAGCCGTTGAATTGAATAATATCGTCAGCAGCCTGAAAGAGAATATATCAAAATGGGAAGAGAGGGCTATTCTTGAAGGGGGAGGGGGCAAAGAGCAAGAGGCGGAAGATTACGATTCTTTAGAGAATAAGGGAACGGCTGTTAAAGATGAAGGAGATGAAGTTGGCGAGCTTTTAAATGAAATAGAATCCGATATATTAAAAGAAAAAATCCTGCCTGGCGAAGAGCGGCTTAAAGACATTTTAAAGGAAGACCTTCCCGTATCAGGAAAAAAGACGATTGAAGAAGATATCTCTATTTTTACGGAAGATATTATGCCTTCTGTTACAGCGGAATCAAAAAAGGACGAGTCGTATACAGAGGAAGTGGATATTGATGAGTTTTTAAATGAATTGGAAGAAAAGAAAGCTGAATCCCCTGACCCTGAATCAACAGGGGATTCAGGGTCAGATAAGTCAGGGTCGGCACAAGGCTCAGTGGCAGAGGAAGAAAAAAAGGAAGCTGAACCGAATCTAAAGGACGAACTGCCTATTTTCTCTGACGAGGAATTTGTCCCTTTAGATACAGATATAAAAGGAGGAGGCATTCTGAGCCAGGAAGAAATGAATAAACTCCTTGCCGGTTCATTAGAGCTGGCACCAAAAGAGAATATTGGAGGGGAGAAGGCATTAATTGAGGGAATGGAATTGCCGACTGCACCTCCTGATACAACATCATTACAGGCAGGTGATGGAGGCGAGGTGGATTTAGACAAGTTGATGGAAGACACAGCAATGGGCATTGGTGATGTGCAAAAAGGGTCTGCAGTATCAGGAGAAGCTATTCCCGTACCTTCTAAATTTGATGAGGCTATGAAAAAAGCATCTGAATCGTTAGATGTTACAATGGTTTCATCTGAAAATTTAGAAACCGAAGTTCATCGTCCTGTCTCTGATACAGCCGTAGAAGATGTATCGCCGATAGATGTAATGGCTGATTTGGAAGAGGAGTTTAAACCTAAAGATGCCGGATTCTTTGGAAAGATACCTGTCCCCGCATTTTTTAAGCGGGGAATGGAAAGGGTCCAGTATCTTATTTTCTTTATATCATCCTATTTATCAAGATTGCGGGGGAGATTTTTTAAAAAGCCGGCTCAACAGGATTCTACAGGTTTAACGGAAGGTCCATCGGCAGACTTGGCAGAGGCACATCCCGGTAAAATAAAAATAACATGGAAACTGATAGTCCTATCATTTATTATACTTGCAATTCTTGCCGGCGGAATCGGGGTTATTGTAGTAGTTGGGAAGAAATGGATGTCCAGTGTAAAGGAGAAGGAAGAAATTGTAGCCGTAAAAGAGAGACCTTCTGCAAAAAGACCTCATGTTGAGGAGAAAAAGCCTGTAGTGAGCGAAGCGAATCTAACAGAAGAACCGGTTAAACCTTTAGAAACAGAGAAGCCTCCGGAAATAGAAAAGAAGCCTGAGCCGTCCCGCGAAGCGAATCTAACTGAATCGCAGCAGCCTTCGCAGGCAGAAATACAGACGACCTCAACTCCTCCCGCACCGCCTGTTCCCGAAGAAAGACTGGCAAGATTGGGTATTATATTGCCTGTATCCTTTAGCTCCGAGGATACTAAAGTCATGACCATGAATATAAAACTGGAGTTCGATAATAAAGAAACTGCAGATACGGTTAAGAAGGATCCATTATATTATGAAGGAATAGTGGAGGATTCCGTTGAACAATTCTTCAGAGATAAATTTTATGAAGATACCCACTTTGTAAGAGAGAAATTAAAGGAGGTAGTAATCCGTCATCTTAATGAGAATATAAAAAACGGAAGGATAAAGAAGGTTGAAATAGAAGAATTGAAGGTCAAATAAGGACACCAGAGCACCAGGGCACCAGTCACCAGTTTTTATTTATCTCTGGTGCTCTGGTGACTGGTGCTCTGGTGCTCATGTAACTAATGTCATGGCAGCTTTATGAAAGGATGAAGGGTCTCATATCGGAGGAGACAGGCGCTGTAAAGAAATCTTTTGGCGGGAAGATAACCTTTGCCCTCTGTTACCCGAATACCTATCAGATAGGGATGTCTAACATCGGGTTTCAAAAGATATATTCCCTCCTTAACCTGCATGCCGACATCCTCTGCGAAAGGGTGTTTCTTCCTTCTCAGGAAGATGTAATCCATTTTCAAAAAGAAAATATTCCCCTATTTTCACTTGAATCCCAGACCCCTGTGCATGATTTCGATATTGTTGCTTTTTCAGTTACTTTTGAATCGGATTATATAAATATACTCCGGATGCTCAGTCTTTCTCATATACCTATAAGAAGCAGCGACAGAAATGGAAGATACCCTTTAATATTAATGGGCGGGATATGCGCTACATTTAACCCGGAGCCTCTCTCTGATTTTATTGATGTATTTTTTATTGGAGAATGGGATGAGGCAATCGCCGAAATTGTTGAAGTATTGAGAGAAAATAGTGAAGGCAGGGAGGGGCTTTATAAAAGATTATCAGTTGTTGAAGGCGTCTATGTGCCATCTGGATATGAGATAACTTATAATAAATCAGGCGTAATTGAAAAAATACTGCCGCAAGACGGCTTCCCTCAAAAGGTTAAACGGAGGTGGGTAAAAGATTTAAACAAAACTCCTACCTCTTCTCGGATAATAACATCTAATACAATATTCGGCGATATGTATCTGATTGAGGTTGGCAGGGGGTGTGGAAAACACTGCAGGTTTTGTCTGGCGGGATACAGTTACCGTCCCCCGAGAAACTACAGTGCTGAAGTTGTGCTTAAAGATATATCTGAGGGATTAAAATATAGAAAAAAAATTGGACTTGTCGGTTCGGCGATATGTGATAATCCTGAAATAGATAAAATTTGTGAAGGCATAGAAAGAATAGGGGGAATTATATCTGTGTCTTCATTGAGGTTAGATAAACTGTCTGAACGATTAATCAAATTCTTATCCGACAGTGGACACAGGACTGCTACAATCGCACCCGAGGCAGGCTCTGAAAGATTAAGAAGGGTTATAAATAAGGAAATGGGCGATGATGAGATTATCGCCGCAGCTCAGTTTATAGTTTCGGCAGGAATACCTGATTTTAAGCTGTACTTTCTTATCGGACTTCCTACAGAGACTGACGATGATATAGAGGCGATTATCGTCCTGTCGAAGAGGATAAAACACTCGATTTTGAAGATTGCAAGAGGTAAAAAACATCTTGGAAATATCACATTAAGTATTAATCCCTTCATACCCAAGCCCTCTACGCCATATCAATGGGAAAGGATGGGAGATGTTGCATCATTAAACCTAAAGATTAAAAAGATAAAATCAGGGCTTAGAGGTGTAAGCAATGTCCATGTCATCCATGAATTGCCCAAGTGGTCATTTGTTCAGACCCTTCTCTCTCTCGGGGACAGAAGGGTTGGAGAATTACTCTTTAAGTGTCATCAATTAAATGGCGACTGGTTTAAGACCTTCAGGGAGACAAATATAAACCCTGAATTTTATGTTTATCGGGAGAGGGATTATAATGAGATTTTACCGTGGGATTTTATTGATTCAGGTGTGAGAAAAGATTATCTTGTAAAAGAGGCAAAGAAGAGTAGAGAGGGGGAAACGACCCCATCATGTCCGGAAAAACTTGTCCCGTTCCATGAAATGGGAGGGGAATGCAGGAGATGTGGAGATTTTGAATGCGTGATAGGTATATAATTTCTAATCGGCTTAACGAGATAGGCAATATAGCCCATGCCTTTACAACGAGATTCTGCGGAGATATAGAGGATATTCTCGAAAATCTAACCCCCCCAATCCCCCCTTTAGCAAAGGGGGCGGGGCACCCATCCAGTGGATGGGTCGGGGGATTTGGCAAGGTATTTACAGTGAAGCAGGTTCATGGGGACAGTATTTGTGTTATTGACTCGCCACTTACCACTCACCACTCATCACTTCAAATAGAAGCAGATGCAATCATAACAAACATGAAATCATTGCCAATAGGGGTTTTTACGGCAGACTGCCTGCCGGTAATATTGGCGGATGTAAAAGGGAGGGCTGTTGGTATTGTCCATGCAGGGAGAGTTGGGATATCTCTGGAGATTTCAAAAAAGACTGTTAATAAAATGAAAGATTTGTTTGACATTAAATCTCAGGATATTATTGCTGCCATCGGACCCGGTATAAGTGAATGCTGTTATGAAGTAGATGATAGTTGTATTAATCCATTTAAAGAAAAATTCTCATATTGGAAAGATATTGCCATAAAAAAAGATGATGAAAAATGGATGTTAGATATTAAAAAGGCTAATAGAATGCAGTTGATTGAGGCAGGATTGAAGCAGGAAACTATATTTACTACGGAGTTTTGCACATCATGCCATAATGACAGATTTTTTTCATACCGGAGGGAAGGTAAAAATGCAGGAAGGATGTTAACTTTTGTAGCGATTAAAGAATAGGGTATGTTATCATAAATAAATTAGGCTGCCTTTGGCAGCAACACACCGTAGGGCAGGGCTTTAGCCCTGCATAACACCCGACAGAAACAATCGGGGGCTAAAGGCTTGCCCTACATTGAAATTCCTTAAATTATGAGACAGGTTATACAACAGTGGATAGAAAATAGCATATTTGTAAATACTATAAAGACTATCTATTACAGTTACAGGGCATTTGAAGATAGACTGGATGAAATATATTCTTACAGTCTCTTCAACAGGATATTGTCAGAGATATGGAATGGGATTTGCGCTGCATTTAGATATAGCATCTTTGGACGATTAACTGAAGTAGGGGAGGG
>JACQEW010000058.1 GCA_016200365.1 Nitrospinota bacterium | reverse complement strand
CCTTTTTTGAATTTACAGAAAAGATTTTACACTATCTTTAGAGGTTGTTTGGTTCTACTATCCAAATCCTCCCTTACATAATTTAGAAGAAAAGGAGGTTTCCTATTTGCTATTTTTGAAAGGGGATAATAAAGAGAAAATATTATACTGCTGCATTGAATTTTTTAATGTCTATTGTTTCTTAGTAAAGTTAAATGATAATTATCATGGGAAAGACATTGAAAATAAATACTGCTATGATTTAATAGAACAGAAAAAATTAAAAAAGAATATCAAATTTGAGCTAACAAATTACGAATTAACTGAAGCATTTATTAACAAAGATATTCCATATACATTTCAAGCTCAAAAAATTGAAAGATTTTTAAATATTGCTTTGAAAAAGCAGAGTTCTGAACATATAGGAGAGCTTATAGACTTATCACTAAAAAACTCATTAATGAAATATCCTGAAGGAACCATTATAACGCATGAAATGATAAACGAATTAGTTGCAGAATTGATGAATCAAATTACGCCATTTCTTTTTCGTAAATTGGGATATAAAGGAGAACATAAATAAGTATTCGCAAATAAATCGATGACCATTGACCCTTTATCCAAACATAGTTTTATAAAAATTCTTGAACATACCATTTCTTATCTAAGGAAAAAGGTATTGAATATGCGGACATACAGCTTGAAGAGCGTGCTTCAGAGGGTGTGTCAGAATGACAAAAAGAATATTATTCTGAACGGAGTGAAGAATCTAAAAACTTTGCTCAAAAAACATAATTATAACCTTGTATTATAGATACCCCCTTCCTACCCCCTTATTAAATTAAGGGGGGGGTAAAATCTGTGTTAGTCTGTGAAATCTGTGGTTGCTTCTTAAGTCTTTTGCTTTTTATCTTAAAACAGCCTCTAATTTATCTTTTAAATTAGCGATAATTTTTTCGTGGAAGGGATTTACATCTTCATCTGTGAGGGTTCTGTCGTCTGAGCGGTAAACAAGAGAATAGGCGAGGCTCTTTTTACCGGCAGGTATCTGTTTGCCTTCGTAATAATCAAAGAGAATAATATCTTTCAGGATGGAGTGGTCTGTCTCTCTTATAAGCCTGTATACATCTTCTGACCTTATGTTACTGTCGAGCACTATCGCTATATCCCTATGTATGGAAGGATACTTCGGAAGAGGCATATATTTTTTCTCAGCAGAGGTTTTAGAAATTATCTTCTCAATGTTAAGCTCAAATACATATACTTTATCCTTCAAATCAAAGCCTTCAGATGACGCAGAGTGAAGCTCTCCAATAAAACCAATTTCTTCGCCCTTTATCTTTACCCCCGCCCCTCTTTGCGGGTGAATATATGAAAGACATGGCGGACAAAACTCCCTGTCAGAAATATTAAGTCTGTCCAGCAGGGATTCTACAATACCCTTGAGATAATAGAAATCCCTTTCACCTTTACTCCAGATTTTCTTTTCTCTTTTTTCGGTTACTGCCCCTCCAACTATCATCTTTTCAACAGGCAAAACCCCTCTTTTTACCGCAGAGAACGCGGAGGTCGCAGAGAAGGCATTTGGTTTCTTTTTATAATTCTCTGCGTTCTTTGCGCCCTCTGCGGTAAAATCTTCATGTGGAATAAAAACCTTCCCTATTTCAAATATCCCTACATCGTTTACCCCCCTGTTAATGTTAAAGACAACGGTCTGTATGATTCCGGGGAGGAGGGTTGTCCTCATGGCACTCCAGTTTTGGCTCAGGGGATTTCTCAATTTTATTGTCTTCCTGAGAGGGTCATTTTGAGGGATATTAATGGCGTCAAAATATTTATCATCTATAAAACTATAATTTATAACCTCTGTAAGCCCGGTTGATGTCAGGATATTTCTTATATTTCTTTCAAATCCCTGACCTTTTGTAAGAGAGGCTGTAGAAATCATGGATGACGGTATTGTCTTTGATATGTTTTCATAGCCGTTGAGTCGTGCAACTTCTTCGATGAGGTCTACTTCCCGCTCTATGTCCCTTCTGAATGAGGGGACAGAAATTTTAAGTTTATCATTATCTATAACCTCTGCACGGCACATCAGACGCTGGAGGAGATTTGAGATGTAATCCCTGTTTAATGATGTCCCAAGAATTTTGTTTGTGCGGCTTATTCTTAACTCTATCTGAGGAGATGAAAATCCCCCCACACCCCCCTTTGTTAAAGGGGGGAAGGGGGGGTTGCAGTCAAGTCTTCCCTTAATTACCTTCCCCCCGCTTAATTTGCTTATTAATCGGGCTGCAATATCCAGCGCTGTAATCACTGCTTCATGGTCTACACCCCTCTCAAATCTGTAAGACGAATCGGTAAAGATCCCATGTCTCCTTGATGTCCTCCTGATGCTTATAGGATTGAAATAGGCACTCTCGAGGAGCACATCCTTTGTTGAGGAGGTCACTCCTGAATTTTCACCGCCCATAATTCCTGCCAGTGCCACAGCCCTCTCAGAATCCGCAATCACAAGGGAATCTTCAGTCAATTTATGTTCTTTTCCATCGAGGGTAATAAATAATTCATTTTTCGACGCCTTCCTTACAATAATTTTATTATCCTTTATGCAATTATAATCAAAAGCATGGAGCGGCTGCCCTGTCTCCCAGAGTATGTAGTTCGTTGCATCTACAACATTATTGATAGGTCTGATGCCTACTGCTTTAAGCCTTTTCTCGAGCCATAATGGAGAGGCTTCGATTTTTACACCCTTTATGATCCTTGCAGTATATCTATAACAGAGGTCAGGATTTTCGATTGATACGGAGATAAGGTTATTTATATCCCCATCCTGCTCTTTTACAGAGGTATCGGGAGAGATAAATTTACCGCAGGTCAATGCCGCTGTTTCTCTCGCTATCCCTATTACACTGTGGCAGTCGGAGCGGTTGGGTGTGAGGTCTACTTCTATTACAGGGTCGTCATCTGCCCCCCCTAATTCCCCCGTGGATAAAAGGGGGGTTGTCTCAAGCCCTGCCATTGTCAATTTTTTTGACAGCTCTACAGGAGAGAGGTCAAATTCCACAAATTTCTTAAGCCAGTTGTATGTGATTTTCATAAAGAAAATTATATATCCGCAGATTTCGCAGATTACCGCAGATTAAAACAAGATATTTTTTAAAAAATCTGCGAAAATCTGCGTAATCTGCGGATAATCAGGTCTTTGTCCTTAATCTGTGTAAATCATGCAAATTTGCGCTATATTAAAATTGTTTTAAAAATCTTAAATCGTTTTCAAAAAACAGCCTTATATCATCCACGCCATACTTCAGCATGGCTATCCTTTCTATGCCCATGCCAAAGGCAAAACCTGTCCACTCCTCCGGGTCATATTTTACATAGGAGAATACTGCAGGGTCTATCATGCCCGAGCCTAAAATTTCAAGCCATCCTGTGCCTTTGCACACCCTGCATCCTGACCCTTTGCATATAACGCATTGTATATCTACCTCGGCGCTCGGCTCTGTAAAGGGAAAAAAACTCGGTCTGAATCTCAAGGCGATATCCTTACCAAAAAATTGATGGACAAATAACTCCAGCATCCCCTTGAGGTCGCCAAATGTAATATCTTTGTCAACCATAAACCCCTCTACCTGATGAAACATGGGCGAATGGGTTATATCCGCATCGCAGCGGTAGACCTTGCCAGGTGCAATTATTTTTAATGGAGGGGGGCGTCTTTCCATGGTGCGAACCTGAACAGGCGAGGTGTGGGTTCGCAGTATTACATCATCGGTAATATAAAATGTGTCCTGCATATCTCTTGCAGGATGGTCTTTAGGAATATTGAGCGCCTCAAAATTATAGTAGTCCAGCTCAATCTCAGGACCCTCTTCAATGGTAAAGCCCATACCTATAAAAATATCCACTACTTCATTCAATACCTTTGTAAGTGGATGGATGCTTCCAATGTCCGGCAGTCTTCCGGGGAGGGTTATATCAAAAAAACCTTTTTTTAGACTTTCGATACCCTTTTCCCTCAATTCCGTTTGTTTCAGATTCAGGGTATCTTCAATCCATTTTTTAAGGGTATTTGCCGATTTACCCGTCTCTTTCCTTTCCTCTGGAGAGAGAGAGCTTAGCTCTCTTAAAAGGAGGGTTAAAATCCCCTTTCTGCCAAGATATTTGACCTTTATGCTCGAAATATCTTCTTCACTCATGACAGAGGGGATTTCAGATTCAGCTTCCTTTTTAATATCCTGTAGTCGGGATTTCATAGTGTAAGTGCAAGTGTAAGTGTAAGTGTAAGTGTAAGTGTGGTTTTTCACTTTCACTTTCACTTACACTGTTTCAGGCAGGCAGACCTTTTGAAATAGAAGCTAATCTCTTAAATGAGGCGGGGTCATTGACAGCCATATCTGCAAGGATCTTCCTGTCCATCTCGATATTAGCCTTTTTTAAGCCGTATATAAATTGGCTGTAGGAGAGTCCTTCCAGTCTTGCAGCAGCGTTTATCCTTGCGATCCAGAGCATTCTGAAATCTCTCTTTCTTACCCTCCTGTCCCTGTAAGCAAATACAAATGCCCTGTCAACAGTCTCCCGTGCATTTCTGAATAATTTACCCCTCGCCCCCCAGTATCCTTTTGCTAACTTTAAAATCTTCTTGTGCCTTTTACGGCTGACTACACCACTTACTGCCCTTGGCATTTTAAACCCTCCCCTTTAAAAACAGGTTAAGGTTAAGGATAAGGTTAAGAAAAACAAATTCTTTCCTCGACCTTAACCTCAACCTCAACCTATTGATTTACACATACGGTATCAGTTTTTTCATCCTCTTTTCGTCTGTTTTTCCCAGAAGCCCTGCCT
>JACQEW010000392.1 GCA_016200365.1 Nitrospinota bacterium | reverse complement strand
ACAGTAATAAGAACTATTTTTTTACTCATTTTCATATTTACCTCACTCATAACTCATAACTCTTAACTAAAACGGCCATATCCACTTAAATGTCTTCCCAAGCCATCCGGGCCTCTGCTCGTCATCGAGACTACCCTCGCCCTGATAAACTATCTATGCATCGGCAATATCAACGGAGCTCACGGTATTATTGCGGGATATATCTTCAGGTCTGACAATACCGCTCACGGTTCTATGCTGTGTCTCGTCATTCACCTTTATATCCTTAACACCGTCAATCTTAAGATTCCCATTGGAAAGAACATCAACTACCACTGCTGTTAAAGAGGCATTCAAATTACCCGCCCTCGTAGTGCTTCCTACGCCTTCAAATTGATTTCCCCCTTTGAATTGAAAATCTGTAGGTATTCCTGTCCCTGCTTTAAAACCCAGGGTATTATCACTGGCACTGGAGGTCTTTGTTTGAGACGCCTTCGATGCCTGCGATGACTCGGCAATTATAACTGTAACAATATCCCCCACCTTATTCGCCTTTGTATCTTTAAACAAAAGGAGCTTGCTTTCTTCTTTGGGCCACAGCGACCCTTCTTCATATACAGCCTTAGGAGTGCTTATCTCCGGAAGGGGTCTTGTTACCTTTGCAGCACAACCGATGAACAGAAGACAGAAGACAGAAGACAGAAGACAGACTTTTATTTTCTGTTCTCTGTCCTCTGTTCTCTGTCCTCTGTTCTCTGTCTTCTGTCTTCTGTCTTCTGTCTTCATAGTTCCTCCTTTTAAAATTCCACCATTACAATATTAGAATCTATCACCCTTGCATGGATTACCCTGTTTGACGATACATTCAATACCTTTACCAGATCCCCTTTGCCGCCTTTCTCTCTCGCAACGCCTTTTGCTGTAATCCTAAGAACCGTTGATTCTGCCACAATACTTACCACATCACCCTGCATTACAACGGGTAATGTCTCTACAGAATTTTTCGTAATAACATCTCCTGTTTTTATATCGCTTTTCGCCTGCTTACCGACAACTTCTTTAATGTTAGTAATTAAATGAGCAGTGTCTCTGTTTACCTCCCTTTCTTCTATATGTATATCCCCGTCAGAAACAGTCTCGCCTCTTTTTATATTCCTCAAAGCCGCAACAGAGGGGAGCAGGACTTTTAAATCCACAACTGCATTTACACCTTTAAGGATTTTTCCGTTTGATTTAAAGTTAATATTAAGAAAAACCTGATCCGCCGAAAAAGCCGAGCCTCCGGCATTGATTTCATAACTAAAATCCTGAGAAGGCAGCAATATCCTGCCGTTATAATTTATATTCCCTATAACAACCTTCCCTGAATTTGCCTCCATTCCCGGATTAAGACGCTCCGGGACAAGTTTCTTTTCTATAAACTCTTTGACGGCTCCTCTAACTTGTTCGGGTGTTACCTCGTAATATTTTCTCGATATGCCAATCTTCGGCGGGGAATTCAACTCTATATCCTCAATTGGTATCCTCCCCCTTTTTATCACGAGCTTTAAAAAATCCTCTGTTACTATCTGGGACTCTCCTAATGCAGGAGAAAAACCTATCACCAGATTTTTAAGCTTATCCAGTATATCCGCCCTGTCACCGGTTATCTCTGCAATATCATTGAGATATACCATTTCCCCCTCAACAGCCGCGGTATCGGCAACATTTACAGTAACGTTTGAGGCGTAGAAATGACAGGCAAGAGGCAAGTTACAAGAAGCAAGAGGCAAGAGGCAAGAGGCAAGATGTCTTGCTTCTGGCTTCTGGCTTCTGGCTTCTGACTTCTGGCTTCTGACTTCTTGCTTCTAATTTCTGACTTCATATCTCACCTCACCTCTTTAGATTATTAGAAATCTGGAGCATCTCATCGGATGTCTGAATCGCCTTTGAATTTACCTCATAAGCCCTCTGGGCAAGTATCATATTGGTCAATTCCTCAACGACGCTGACATTGGATATTTCAAGAAAGCCCTGCTGTACTGTCCCTAATTCGTTTGTCCCAGGGTTCCCTGTCCTAGGAGTTCCGGATGCATCTGTCTGCATATATAGATTGTTGCCAAGACCTACCAGTCCTGCAGGGTTTAAAAAATTTGCCAGTGTAATAGTCCCAACTACCGTAGGTGTAACTGACCCAGGGCGGAGGACAGAGACCCTACCTCCCTGGTCAGTAGAGATAGTTTTTGCATCGTTCGGAATTGTAACTGTTGGTGTCAGAGGATAGCCGTCCGAAGTAACCATACGACCCGTATTATCAAGCTTGAACGCACCTGCCCTCGTATATCCTGTAGTTCCATCGGGTCTCAATACCTGAAAAAATCCCTCCCCCTGAATGGCGAGGTCAAGCTCGTTCTGGGTCTGCTGTAAATCACCCTCTATAAATACCTTTGAAACCGCTGCCGGTTTTGTTCCCAATCCAAGCTGGATACCTGTCGGAACCATATCCCCTGTCTGTGATGTTGTGCCAGGAAGTCTTAATGTCTGGTAGAGGAGGTCCTGAAAATCAGGCCTGCTCCTCTTAAACCCGGTCGTATTCACATTTGCCAGGTTATTGGCTATAGTATCTATATTTAACTGCTGCGCCTGCATCCCTGTCCCTGCCGTATACATTGCTCTAATCATAAAAACCCTCCTAAATGAGTTAATGAGTTTAATGAGTTGGTGAGTTGGTGAGTTAAAAACTCATTAACCCATTAACTCATAAACTTATTAATTTACATTGCCTTTCCCACTTCATCCACTAACTTTGAGGTAGAATCGCTGAAGGACTGGATAGCCTTCTGATAAGATTCATACCCCCTTACAACCTCTATCATTGATGTCATCTCTTTTATAGTATTTATATTGGACCTCTCGATAAACCCCTGTTTGACCTCTGTATTTTTGGCTTCCAATTCGGCTATACCTTTGTTCATAGGGGCATACAATCCATTCCCGGCTTTTCGTAAGGCGTAGGGTTTTTCAAAATCCACGATTTTCAGTTTATAACCTCCTGTCATTCGTACCGGAACATCCCCTGAAAATCGGTCTATTACGGATATTGTTCCGTCCGCTGACACTGAAACCTCGCCTTGCTGTGTAAGCGACAATACATTAATATATATATGCTCACCACCCCCTCCTTCCCCGCCAAGAACAGGGTATCCGTCCTGTGTTGTCAACAGCCCCTCTGCATCTATCTTAAAATTTCCATTTCTTGTATACCTGATGCCGTCAGGGGTATCTACAGCGAAAAATCCATCCCCATTTAATGCTAAATCCAATTCATTAGCAGTCCCATGAAGGGGACCCTGAGAAAAATCAATATAGTGATTTGAATTAACCACATATTCATTAGGAGTTACACCCGGGATTACAGTCGCTGGAATATTGACACCTTTCTGCTGATTGAGATAGCTCTCGAATACAGGTATATCCCCTTTATACCCTGCCGAATTTACATTCGCCAGATTATTGGAGATTATATCCATTCTCCTCTCCTGCACAATACTTCCCGAAAGCGCTGTATAAATCCCTTTATCCAAGATTGCCTCCTTAAGTTTATGAGTTAATGGGTTTATGGGTTGATGAGTTAAAAAAAATTAAACTTATTCATTGAACTCATGAACTCATGAACTCACCAACTCATTAACTTCTTTTTTCCTGCTATAAGATTAATGCAAAAGATATGCCATCGGGAAGATTAAGAGGCTAAAAGACTTGAAAAGCTAATATATTCAATGGGTTTTCAAATAAGACCTTAAAAATTGGTGATTCAAAACTTTGACACTTAACCATGCCGTAGGAATGTTTTTCTTTGGAATGAGGTATTTTTTACCTGCCATTATTATGACCAATACCCAATACGGTGAAGAGCAAAATTGACAAGAACCCAGTTAAAGCGGAATTTGAGATTATAATACACCTCTTGGAGGTAGAAGTTTTTCTATAAGATTTTTCAGGAAGGAAAGCTCGTCTTTCTGTGTTTCAAGAGTTGTCTCCACCTGTGTCTGTCTCCTGTGCATCTGCCACTGCATACGAAGGACAAAACCGAGGATTACAAGAGAAATGGTGATAAAGATGCTAAACATCCAACGGAGGTCATCAAAACGGCTGTTCATGTCATCAAACCGCTTATCTACAGCATCAAACCTTTTATCCACTGCCTTTATCTCTGACCTGACTGCATTTATCTCTGCCTTCATCTCTGCCCTTATTGTATTCTGTCCCTCTTCCAATTTTGCAAGTTTTTCAATAATCTCCCTGTCTGAAATACGGGGTGCAACCTCTACTGCAAAGGCAACAGTATGAGGATATAGAATACAGAATGCAAAATAAAGACTAATTATAATTCTCTTCATGGTTTAAAGTTTAATTGAAGATGGGGGTGGTGTCAACTGAAAAATCTTCTTTGAAAAATCTTCTTTTCTACGGTTTTTTTGTGTGATTTATGTCACATTATTTTTGAGGGTTTATGAGAAAAAATCTTTTTGAGTAAATAAAATTACAAGTTTTTCATAGACAGAATCAAGGTGTTCGGGCATGACCTTTGTTTCTGCGAGAACAGGCATGAAGTTGGTGTCGCCGCTCCAGCGCGGGACTATGTGTATATGGACATGCTCTGCAAATCCTGCCCCTGCTGATTTTCCAATATTTGCACCAACATTAAAACCTTCCGGTTTAAACACCTTTTCAAGAATCTGGATAGATGCCTGTGCCAACAGGGTCAAATCAAAGAGGTCTTCCCTTTCCAATTTCGATAAAGAGGGAATATGCTTATACGGCGAAACCATTATATGACCGTTGTTGTAAGGGTATATATTCATCATTACAAAGGATAGCTTCCCTCTGTAAAGGATAAAGTTTTCTTTATCCGCAGTCTCTTTCGGTTTGTCGCAGAATATGCAGTTGTTTTTAGGTGGAGCATCAATATAACTCATTCTCCACGGCGCCCAGAGTGTTTGCATAAAAAAGTTAGTGAGTTGATGAGTTGATGAGTTGTTTTTTTAAACTTATTAACTCACAAACACACTAACTCATTAACTCCTTTTCCATCCTCCTCATCTCCACAGCCTTCTTCCTCGACCCTTCATGGTCGTATCCGATGAGATGGAGTATGCCGTGAACGAGAAGGATAAGTATCTCCTTTTCAAAAGAATGCCCTCTCTCTTTCGCCTGTCTTTTGGCAGTTTCGAGGGATATTACAACATCACCCAGAAGATGAGAGTAAACAGTAGGCAGTAGGCAGTAGGCACTTCTTTTTTTACTGCTTACTGCATACTGCTTACTGCCTACTTCCTCATTCTGTGAAAAGGACAACACATCTGTAGGTTTATCTTTTT
>JACQEW010000391.1 GCA_016200365.1 Nitrospinota bacterium | reverse complement strand
ATTGACCGCAATAATAATGCCAAACAATGTAATTAACATACATACAATATATGTATAATTTTCATAAATGTCAAGCAAAAACTATGTGCGCAAAAATGTTGGTAACGTATTCTTTCTTTAGACTTATTCCCCCTTTGGAAAAGGGGGGCGAGGGGGGATTTTATAATAAAAATAAGGAGTTATTTATCATCAGTAAAATCTCCCCTAACCCCTCTTTGCTAAAGAGGGGATTTAAAAACTGCTCTACCAACATTTTTGTCGCACACCCAACTATTTCTTATGGTTCAGGGCAGCCTTGATAAAATCTCTGAATAGCGGGTGAGGATTTTTAGGCGAGGATTGAAATTCAGGATGAAACTGTCCTGCAAGAAACCACGGGTGGTTTTCAATCTCTATTATCTCCACTAAATTGCCTTCAGGCGATAATCCGCTTATCTTTAAGCCTGCCTCTTCGAGCTGCATCCTGTATTTATTGTTGAACTCATAGCGATGCCTGTGCCTTTCAAAAACCTCCCTGGTTCCGTAAGCCTTGAATGCGAGAGAGTCCTTTCTCAACTGGCACCTATATGCACCGAGCCTCATGGTTCCGCCTTTATTCACAACATTATTCTGCTCGGGGATTATGTCTATTACGGGATGCGGTGCAGCCGGGTTAAATTCGGTGCTGTTTGCATCTTTAAGCTCGCACACATTTCTTGCAAATTCAATTACCGCACACTGCATTCCAAGACATATCCCGAAGAACGGCACTTTGTTTTCTCTGGCATGCCTTATGGCAAATATCTTCCCCTCTATACCTCTGGAGCCGAATCCGCCGGGGACAAGTATCCCATCTGCATTTTTGAGCATCTCTGCAGCGCCTTTCTCTTTTATATCTTCTGCATCCACCCATTCGAGGTTTACCCTCGCCTCATTCTCTATCCCTCCATGAATCAATGCCTCATAGAGACTTTTATAGGATTCTTTTAGCTCGACATATTTGCCCACAATGGCAATATTCACCGTCGAAGAAGGGTTCTTTATCCTCTTTACAACCCTCTCCCATAATGAAAGGTCGGGGGATTTTGTTTTAAGGTGCAGCAGGTTTACGATAATATCGTCCAGCCCCTCATGATGGAGCGCCAGCGGGACTTCGTAGATATTTTCTACATCCCTTGCCGTGATAACGGATTCATTATCAACATTACAGAAAAGGGCAATTTTTTTCTTCAGGTCGTCCGAAAGGGGCTTCTCTGTCCTGCACAGGAGTATGTCCGGATGTATACCTATCTCCCTCAATTCCTTTACACTATGCTGGGTAGGCTTAGTTTTAAGCTCATCGGCAGTCTTGACATACGGAACAAGGGTCAGATGGATATAGAGGACATTATCCTTTCCCATGTCAAACCTGAACTGCCTAATTGCTTCGAGGAAGGGCAGGCTCTCTATATCTCCCACTGTCCCGCCTATCTCGCAGATGACAATATCAAAACTATCGCTTGCTGATAGAAAGCACTTTTTAATCTCATCCGTTATATGGGGTATTACCTGCACAGTGCCGCCGAGATAATCTCCCCTCCTCTCCTTATCTATGACGGATTTATATATCTTGCCTGTCGTAACATTGTTCGCCTTAGTCATTTTGGCGCTGATGAACCGCTCGTAATGACCGAGGTCGAGGTCTGTCTCAGCTCCGTCATGGGTGACAAAGACCTCTCCGTGCTGGTATGGATTCATAGTGCCGGGGTCAACATTTATATAGGGGTCCATTTTCAATAGTGTCACCTTGAGCCCCCTTGCCTCGAGTAATGCGCCTATCGAAGCAGATGCCAGACCTTTTCCAAGAGAGGAAAGAACACCGCCTGTAACGAAGATATATTTTGTTTTGTTCATATATAAATTATAAAATCTTGACAGGATTAACAGCCCCTGAATGCAGCTATCAGGGGCTGTTTTATCCTGTATATCCTGTCTAAAATCAGGTCTTTGTTTTTAAAATCTCCTTTACCCTTTCCAAATCCTCCGGTGTATCAACGCCAACCGATTGATAAGCCGTTTCTACAACCTTTATCTTATAACCGTTTTCCAATGCCCTTAATTGTTCGAGTTTTTCTGCCTCTTCTAATGGTGTCGGCTTCATCTGGGCAAATTTTAGCAGAAAGTCTTTTCTGTAAACATAAAGTCCGATATGTTTGCAGTGTAAGGCTGAAGAGTTAATATCATATCCTTGCCCCTTGCCCCCCCTGCTTACTACTTGCAGGGGCAGGCTTGCCCCTTGCCCCTGTTCTCTCACATACGGTATTGGAAATCTTGAAAAGTAGAGTGCAAATCCGTCTCTGTCTGTGACCACCTTAACAACATTCGGGTCATTTAATTCTTCACTATTTATTATCCTTGTCTTGAGTGTTGCCATAAATATTTCTGAATTATTCAGAAGCGGTTTTACTGCTTCATCTATCACAGCCGGTTCTATCAGAGGCTCATCCCCCTGAACATTCACTATTATATCCGCTTCAATTTTTTTTGCAACCTCTGTAATCCTGTCTGTCCCTGTTGTGTGATGTGCAGAGGTCATCCATGCCTCCCCGCCGAACTCTTTAACTTTCTTAAATATCCTTTCGTCATCCGTAGCAATTGCGGCTCTGCTAATTAAAGATGCCCTCGATGCTGCTTCCCATACATATTGTATTATAGGTTTGCCGTTTATCATGGCAAGGGGTTTGCCGGGAAATCTGGTTGAATCATATCGGGCAGGGATAATGGCGATTATATTCATTATAAAAATTATAGATTAAAAGATTGCAGATTGAAAGATTAATCTCAATATGCGTTTTTAAACCCTCTCCATAGAGTCATCAGTATAATCTTCAGGTCAAATATCAATGACCAGTTTTCTATATAATATAAATCATATTCGATGCGCTTCTCTATGGATGTATTTCCCCGCCAGCCGTTTACCTGCGCCCAGCCTGTTATGCCTGCCTTCATCTTGTGCCTCAGCATGTATTGGGGCACAGATTTTTTAAATTGTTCCACAAATACAGGTCTCTCAGGTCTGGGACCAACAATACTCATCTCCCCATTTAAGACATTAAAAAATTGGGGCAGCTCATCGAGGTTTGTCTTTCTTAAAAAGGTGCCGATAGGAGTTCTCCTTTCATCATTTGCCCTTGCCCATACAGGACCTGTTTTTTCTTCGGCATTTACAGACATGGTGCGGAATTTATATACAAAAAATCTTTTTCCATCCATTCCCATCCTTTCTTGTTTATAAAATAGAGGTCCGTGTGAGGTGATTTTAATCAGAATAGAGACGGCGAACATCAATGGAGATGCTAAAATAATTATTATGACGGAGAATATTATATCAACAGCCCTCTTTATGACAATATTCCAGCCGTACAATGGGGTATCCTGCAGGCTGATGACGGGAAGGCCGTCAAGCTCATCAATCCCTCCCCTCAATGTCATAAACTCGCAAAGGTCTGGAACAACCTTTATGTCAACCATCTCCTCATCACCAATATCCTTTAATAATTCTACGGTAAGGGCATGATGCTCTACAGGCAGGGCTATGATAACCTGATCAATATCTTTTTCCGCTATTATCTTTCGTATATCTTTGTAAGTGCCGATAACAGCGATTCCATTAATTTCTCTACCCCTCCACTCCCCCCCTTCATCCCCCCCTTCGACCTCCCCTTTATCCCCTCCTTTGGAAGGGGGGGATGAAGGGGGGGATGAAGGGGGGATAGGTTTATCATTAGACAAAAACCCAATAACTTTAAGTCCAAGCTCAGGGTGCAGCTCTATTCTTTTTAAAACATCCTGCGCCAGCTTCCCTGTTCCTGCTATAAGGGCGTATCTGAGATTATAGCCCTTTCTCCTTAAATATCTCAGGGTTTCCCTGAATATAACCCTTTCTACTGCAAGGGCAAAAACAGTCATTAAGAAAAAGAATAAAAATACAAGACGGGAATATTCATACTGTCTGAAGAAAAAGGTAATGGAAATTAAGACAAGAACCGAAAAAGAGCATGCCTTAACAATATCGAAGACCTCGCTTAAGTAAGAGGATATTCTCTTTGGGCGGTAAAGTCCAAAGGATTTGAATACAAAGCCCCATATAAGAATAATGGGGATAATAAGATAAAGATAAATAAGGAAGGGTGGAATACCCTTTTCGACAGGCAATAAACCGCAGCAAAAACGGATGTAATAGGCAAAAAACCACGATAGTCCTATTACGGCAAGGTCGGCGAGGAAAAGAATGTTTTCAAAAAACTTGGCCTGCTTTTTTAGCATTATTTTTTGTATAAATTATAAAATTCCGGAACACGAATTTCACGAATATACGAATGGCACGAATAAATACAAGATACAAGAAGCGAGATGCAAGAAACGAGAAGCAAGAAAAATCTTGCCTCTTGCCTCTAACTTCTTACTTCTTATTTTTGTGTAATTCGTTTCATTCGTGTTATTCGCGTTCAGGTTTTTGTTCTATAGAATTCTTCGTATTTTTCCATTATATAGCTTCTGATTTTTTCTTTAAAAATTGCCCTGTCAAATTTCAGTGCATGATTCCTTATGCTGTTTTTATTAAACCTATTTTCATTCTCCTCAAAATATTTAACCGCCTCTATCAATCCTTCTGGCGTCTGCTCATAAAAGAATACACCGGTAGGCTTTTCTTCTTGCTTCTTGCCTCTTGCCTCTTGCCTCTGATTTATTGGTATTACCGTCTCAAGAGCCCCTCCTTTACCGTAGGCAATAACAGGCTTCCCTGATGCCATCGCCTCGAGGGGAACTATTCCGAAATCCTCTTCACCCGGAAAAACAAGCGCCTTACATTTTGCATAATGCTCTCTTAAAACATTATCATCCTGCCATCCTAAAAATTCTATATTGGATTTTGCAAGCCCCTTCAATCTTTTCTCATCCTGTCCATCCCCGATTATCTTCAATTTAAAATCTGTCCGGTTGAATGCCTCTATTGCAATATCCAGCCTTTTATATGGTGCAAAGGCTGATATGATGAGATAAAATCCCCCCTCACCCCCCTTTAAACCACCTCCCATTCCCCCTCCTTTAGAAGGAGGGGAAAAAGGGGAGGTTAAAAGGGGGGATGGTGGGATTTCGGATAAAGAGAATTTATCGCAATCCACAGGGGGATAAATCACCTCAGCCTTTCGCCTGTAGTATTTTTCCACCCTTTTTGCAACATGGCGGGAAATGGCTGCAAAATAATCCACCCTGTTACTGGATGTAACATCCCACATCCTTAAATAATGGGCAAGAATGCCTATAGCCTTTTTTGAAAGCCATCCTGCCTTTTCCCCTCCGAAATAATCCTGATAGAGGTCCCAAACATACCGCATAGGGGTGTAAATATATGAGATGTGAGGGACATCAGGAGGTGGGATTATCCCTTTCGCTACGCAGTGGCTGCTGGAAAGAATAAGGTCATAGCCTTTAAGACTAAACCTCTCTATAGCCAATGGAAAAAGAGGCAGGAAGAAGCGGTAATGCTTTCTTGCAAGAGGTAATTTTTGAATAAAAGAGGTTTTAATGTTTCTATTCTCTATTGTCTTCGAGACAGAGCCGGGTATATGAATTAATGTATACAGGTCGGCATCGGAAAATATCTCACAGAAGACCTCCAAACATTTCTCTCCGCCCCTCATTCCTGTAAGCCAGTCATGAATTATTGCTACTTTCATAT
>JACQEW010000399.1 GCA_016200365.1 Nitrospinota bacterium | reverse complement strand
TTTAGATTATGATATGGGATACATTAATAAATCAATAGAGCCATTTCACGATTTAGCCAAATCGGCTAAATTTATCAAAGGTGATATTTTAAAAATGCCGTTTAAAGACGAAAAATTCGATTTAGTCTGGAACGGCGGGGTTATAGAGCATTTCGAGAATCCGTCTGAAGCCATAAAAAAAATGGCTGTGCTGACAAGACACGGAGGCTGTGTGTTTGTATCTGTCCCCGCACTATTCACACCGCATACCTTCATTGTAAGACCCCACAGGAGAAGGATAAGGAATTTCTATTTCGATATATGGGGAAAAGAAAAATCTTATACTGAAGGCGCTATTGCAAAAGAAATGAAAAGGGCAGGACTGAAAGATATACTGACATCAACCTGCAATATACGAAGGACATTTTTGGATGATTATGTAGTTGTGCCGCGATTAAAGAAATTTA
This sequence comes from Nitrospinota bacterium, assembly GCA_016200365.1. Taxonomy (GTDB): domain Bacteria; phylum Nitrospinota; class Nitrospinia; order UBA9942; family UBA9942; genus JACQEW01. Next base: position 2,746 of record JACQEW010000399.1, on the reverse strand, counting down.
TGCCGAATCATATTTCGCAGGCATTGAATTTCTTCGACTGGCTGGAGATGAATGTCCCCTTTTTACATTATCTCGGCTTTACTGTAGGTGCGATAGGGAGAAAGGCATGAATACCAGGGCGAGATTGGCTTCAAATACGCTCTACAACCTTATAAATTCGACCCTCGCCGGTATATTCGGCATTGCCACATCAATAATAACGGCACGGGTATTAGGCTCGACGCTGTTAGGCGAATATAGTTATATACTCTGGCTTATAGGCATTCTGACACTCATTATAAATGCAGGTCTCCCGATGGCTGTTACAAAATATATTGCAGAGTATGCAGGGAAAAATGATCTTGCTGCGGCAAGGGGCATCTTTTCGGCAGTCTTGAGACTGGAAATTGTCTCATCCATTATAGTATCGCTCCTCCTTGCATCCATTTCATATCTTCTGTCATCGGAGACATTACGAATGAGCCTCCTCCTGCTTTCATCGATAAACATAATTCCAATCGCCCTGTCGAGAATATATTATTCTGCTGCTGCCGGTCTTCAGAAATATCGGATTCTCGCAAAGGCATCTCTCATCACATCTCCGATACAGTTTATGCTCATACTCCTGACCCTTCTGTCGGGATACAGTGTAACAGGTCTCATAACAGCGAATATAATCGGCAGCGTCTTGAACCTGTCCATACTGGGGTATTTCATAAAAAGAGAATTTAAAGGAATACCCGGACAGACCCCGCTCCTCGATATATCCTTAAAAAAAAGGATTACAAAATATTCCCTCGGCGTATCGGGTATAATTCTTATTGATGCAGTTGTCTGGCAGAAGTCCGAGGTCTTCTTTCTGGAGAGATTTTCTTCTGCCCCTGAAATCGCCTTCTATTCCCTTGCATTCACAATCGGATATATGGCTATGCAAATCCCGGCAGTATTCTCCTCCCTCCTCATGCCGTATTTCTCAGAGATTTATGGACAGGGAGACAAAAAGAGATTGGCTGACGGATATACAGATTCTACAAGGTATCTTGCATTTATAGCCTTTCCTATCGGTATCTGCGGCGCAGCCCTTTCGGCGCCGTTAATAGAGCTTGTTTATGGGAGAGAGTATATCGGCGCAAGTTTACCTGCCCAGATTATTCTCATAATTAACAGCTTTGGAGCGGTATCGAGGGCAAGCTCATCTATACTTTACGGAACAGAGGAGCAGTCCTTCATACTTAAATGGGGGAGCGTTATAGCTGTCTTAAATATTATGCTTGATTTCCTTCTTATCCCTCGATACGGGGCGATCGGCGCTGCAATCGCAAATTCTTCCGCACAGATGGCTGGCGTGATTGGAGGCGCAGTATATGTCAGCAGAGGTTTCGACATCCCATATCCACTGAGACCTGTCCTTAAGATATTTGCATCGTCAGTGCTTACGGGACTGTGCATATACACAGCTTATACTCTGCTTAACGGATACACTGGAATAATGTTATCCATACTTCTAAGCCCATTCGTATACTTCGTCAGTCTATTTATATTCGGGGCAATTGATGAAAGAGATAGAAATCTGGTCAAGGGATTATTAAAAAGGGCGGGATTATGATATTTCTCACAGGCGATGTCCACTTTAAAAATAAAAGACTTTTCAGCGACCAGAGATTTATGACTATTAGCGAGGTTGAGGCTGCAAAAAAGTATATCCGTCTTGCAGAAAGATATGGGGTAAAGGCAACACTCTTCTTTACAGGCAAATCCATTGCGGAAGAGCCTGATACGATGAAAGAGATAATCGGATTTAAAAACATCGAGATAGGAGGGCATACATATAATACCTGCCAGCCTGAGATATTATACCGTTTATTTAAGAGGTTTAATCCTCCCTTACCCCCCTTTATTAAAGGGGGGCGTGGGGGGATTATGGAATGGTGGCAGGAGCGGGATATAAAAAAGACTGTCAAGGCTATTAAAAATGTAACAGGGGGGAACATCGTCTCGTGGAGAAATCATGCCTATAGATATGACGAATATACCTATAATATTTTAATCCGTCATGGGATTAAAGTAGTCTCCAACGATGTGGATACTCGAAAAAAATTTCCCGAAAAGCTCGATAACGGTATTTTTTCTCTCCCCATTAACACTACACCTGACCACGAGCATCTGTATCACGGCGAGAAAAAATATATCGAAGGGGTAAAGGAGTCTTATGGTCCGTATTCCAAAGGCATATTTTATTTTGTTGATAAATGGCTCGAGGTAGTCAAAGAGGAGATAAAGGCAATAGAAGCAGAAGGCGGCTCTGCCACTGTCCTATGCCACCCGTCATGTATGGAGGCAGCGGACGGGATGAAGACATTTGATAAGCTGTGCAGTTTTTTGTCAGGGTATAAAACTGCCTTTGTGAAGGATGCAGCAGAAACATCTTTTCACCACAAAGACACAAAGAACACAAAGGAAATAAAAAAAGATTATAAGATTATAAAATTGAAAGATTAAATCTTTTAATCTGCAATTCTTTTCTTTGTGTTCTTTGTGCCTTTGTGGTGAATTCTTTTTTTCCGCATCTCTCCATCTTCCCCTTTTCTCCTTTCTTTTCTTTGTGTCCTTTGTGTCTTTGTGGTAAGTTCATTCTATGGAAATATCGGTAGTCATACCAATCTACAATGCAGAGAAGACCATATCAAGATGTCTTGAGAGTATGCCCTTACAGACATTCGGGGATTTCGAGTTAATACTGGTGGATAATAATTCCTCTGACAGCTCG
>JACQEW010000390.1 GCA_016200365.1 Nitrospinota bacterium | reverse complement strand
CCGCAACCTTTATGGTTGCGATATCTGACGCAGGCATAAAGCCTGCGGCTACCCAAAAATAGACACATTGAAATTCCTGAGCATCAAGTTAGGGTAAGGGGGACTTGACGATGGATAATTTTGTTACAACTGCTCCTAAAAAAATCGGGGATATACTGCTGGATATGGGGCATATAACCATGCCGCAGCTGCATGATGCACTCGAGTATCAAAGACAAAAGAAAGGGAGAATAGGATGGATACTTGTTGCCCTTGGGTATATTAACAGGATTCAGCTCTATAAATGTCTTGCCGTCCATTATGGACTTGAATTCAGAAGGGATACGACAAACATCGAGAGAGAGATAGATAAGTCCCTCCTTTCCAATATGAAGCACGAAGAAGTGATAGAGTATCAGACCCTCCCATGCAGGAAGGAAAATGACAGTATTATAGTATTGACTGCCTATCCCAACAGCAGTGCAGCCGGCTCTTTTATAAAAGAGAGATTCAAGGTCAGCGAGATATGGCAGGTGGTGATAACCGATCTGGATTTGACAAGGATTACAGAGGCTTTATACAGGGATGAAATTTTAGATAAATCAATCTACGGGCTCTTTTACAGAAAGCCCGAAGAGTCTGCTTACTCCGTATTTTCAAAAAAGCAGGTGATTTTTTCAGGTATGATTTCCCTCTTTGTCCTCCACTGGATTTATTTTGGAGTCCTGTCCCTGCTTATTTTTTTGAATCTTGTTATACAGGGATTTTATACAATCGCTGTACTCTTTAAGCTTATAGTCAGCCTGTCAGGTGTTAAGAGCGAGATAGAAAAGCCTGTAACGGACGATGAGGTTAAGTCTTTAAAGGACGACGAGATGCCTGTGTATACGGTGCTGGTGCCTGTTTATAAAGAGCCGGAGGTCATAGGGATATTGATGGATGCCTTAAAAAAGATGGACTATCCCCAGAATAAGCTGGATATCATACTTCTCCTTGAAGAGGATGACAGGGAGACATTTGAGGCTGCCAAAAACAATAAACCGCCCGGCAACTGGAGGTTTTTGATAGTCCCTACCTGCCAGCCCAAGACAAAGCCAAAGGCGTGCAACTATGGTCTCTTTTTTTCGAGGGGAAAGTATCTGGTAATATACGATGCCGAGGATGTTCCCGAGCCTGACCAACTTAAAAAGGCTGTGGTTGTATTTAAAAAGGGGGGTAAAGATTATATCTGTTACCAGGGGGCTCTTAACTACTTTAATAAAGATGAAAATACCCTGACAAAGTTGTTCACACTGGAGTACTCCTACTGGTATGACTATCTTTTGCCCGGACTCGACAGGCTTAAACTGGTTATTCCTCTGGGAGGCACAAGCAATCACTTTGATACAGAGAAGCTGAAGAAGCTTGGGGGGTGGGACCCCTTTAATACAACAGAGGATGCAGATTTGGGAGTAAGGGCTTATGCCGAAGGTTATAAGGTCGGTGTGGTAAACGCAACAACCTTTGAAGAGGCGAACAGCAGGCTCGGAAATTTCATACGGCAGAGGTCGCGGTGGATAAAGGGTTATATGCAGACATTTCTTGTGTATTCAAGACACCCGGTAAAGCTCATAAGGGTTGTCGGGTTTAAAGGGTGGGTATCCTTTAACCTTTTTATAGGCGGCACTCCGTTTGTGTCTCTGGTAAATCCTATAACATGGTCTGTGTTTTTCGTATGGCTTTTGACGAAGACAGAGATTATAGAGCCTATATTCCCGCCGGAAGTTCTCTACCTATCCATGTTTAATCTCCTCTTCGGAAATTTTCTCGGCATATACTTAAATATGGTTGCAGTATTCAAAAGAAAATATTACACCCTTCTTCCATTTGCATATCTGAATCCTATTTACTGGTTTTTACAGTCTATTGCCTCGTATAAATCGCTCTACCAGCTTTTTAGCAAGCCATTTTACTGGGAAAAGACACAGCATGGGATTACAAAGCACAGATTTGGCAATGCCGCATGAACAAAAGAAAAAGAGTAAGGAGAATGGAGAAGATGGAGAAATGGAGAAAAATGGAAAAGATTTTAAAAAAATATTTCTTTCTTTCTCCTTTTCACCCCTTTTCCCCGTTCTCCTTATATATTTTTTAATTTTTTCAAGCAATGCTTATGCGAGCTCGTGGATGCAGACCGAAGGGGATTCCATAGGCGCCACAGGAGCAATTTATTCCTTATCCGACAGCTTTTATGAGAGAGATGGTAATCTGGTGCAATATCCCACACGGCAGCAGCAGGGGATTTACTATTTGTACTACGAATATGGGTATTCTTATTATTACACCCTGTTTGCCTCGACAGCGTGGACATACAGCGACAGGGGAACGAGCACAGACAGCGGAGTTGATGATGTCAAGATCGGCATAAGGGGGAGGCTCAATCCCTTCCGCAACGGCAGGACATGGCAGCTTACCGCTATTTTACCGGTAAGAAAATGGGATTTATCCGGTTATCGTCCCGGCGAGGGTAAATACGGGCTGGAGGCAGGTATTTTTTATCGTCTCTTGCCTGACCCCTACGAAAAGCCGTTTACTGAATATCCCGACAGTATTTGGGGCGGCGGGCTGGGCACAACATTACGGAGCGGCGGTTCCGGCAGCGAGGTGTGGGCTTATGGCAAATGGGAGAAGAACTTGTTCAATCCATCATGGCTGGCAGCAATCAATTTATCAGCCCTCTCATCCTTTGCAGGAGGAGAATCAGGGAGTGTTGATATTTATGGACCAAATGACAGTTACCATTATGACCGGGCTGCCTCGGATGTCTCCTTGAGCTATCGCCTGAATATGACAACGGGCATCAGTATAAGCTACAAGCGGGATTTGTGGGGAAGGAATATTAACAAAAACGAAAGTGTCCATATTGGCATTTATACGACATGGAAAAGATAAATAAAAAAAGTGTAAGTTTAAATTGTAGGGCAACCCTTCAGGGTTGCTTATGCAAGGCTAAAGCCTTGCCCTACAGTGTCAAATTATTTTTTACATTCGTATTCATATTGGCAGCGGGATGGGTGCAGGCAGAGGCGTCAGAGATTCAGTTTAAGACCCTCGAGATTGAAATGGACCCGCGGGATGCAGAGGTATTGTTCCGCAAAGAGCCTTATGATACCTCCACTTTTCCTGTTGCCGTAGTGGAAGAGGGTAAGCGTATTCCCGGTCGTGTTGAGGTCATAGGTCAATTCTCCCGCAACTTTTTGAAGAAGTCCATTCTTATAAAGTTAGATGAAGGACATAAGTGGCAGGGGAATAAAAAAATCTCCCTTAAATCCATGGCTACAGACCTTTCCTATATGCGTGAATGGCTGGCATGGAACCTTATTTCTTCCCTCGGTATGGTTTCTCCAAGGGTGGAATATTTCCGTGTAAATATTAACAGGCAATTCATCGGCATATTTTTCTTTATCGAATGGATTGACCCGTCCATGTTTGACCGCCTCGGACTCGGTAAGGATGGCGAGTTCTATAATACTAACGACGAGACTTTTTGCGGCGATATGAGTCCTGATAATCAAAACCGCCTGCAGGAATGCTGGACTAAGCTGTCTCCCAAAGACAGGGATTACACATCATTGAGAAAGATGATTGAGGGTATCAATGAAACCCCTGTCGAACATTTCGACAGCTTCCTGTCAAAGCATTTTGATGTTGATTCGGTAATCAACTGGCTTGTGTTGAACACTATTATCAGTAATGGCGACACCTATAATAAAAACTATTTTCTCTATCTCAGCAAGAAAACAGGCAAGTGGCTCGTTATTCCATGGGACTTTGATTTGTCCTTTGGACACAATGCCGACCCCGTCCTGCCATTTCCAAAAAATATCTTAAACGACAACTATATATATTTCTATCCACCGGAGCTGGGCAGTCCGAATCCCCTGAAAGAGAAAACACTCAAGAATGAGCAGTTGTTTCAGCGGTTCAAAAACCGCATCAGCCATGTTCTGGGGGTAACAATGGAAAGGGAGTCTCAGGGTTTTTTTACCCAATTACTGAAGGAAGGCAAGCTGCTGGGCGGTTTTGCATGGTTTCGTCCCGATGAGTTCCATCGCAGTGTTACGGCATTAGAGCATAGTATTAGCAAAGACTTAGCCAAAGAACGTTACCCCGGGGCAAAAGGCGAGCCCTTTGCCAGACAGGTGGAGGCTCTGCGGCTATACAACCAATGGCGTTATCCGCTCCTCAAGAAATTGATACTTGACCCCACACCGTTTAATACAGCCCATTGGCTGCCATATTTTATCTTCCCGCCATTAACCCCTGTGGATATGACCCGCCGCCAAACGATACCATTGGTTTTGAGCGCCACAGCAGAAGTCCTGCCTAATGATAAATCCGTGGTCATGATTGAGGAATTACTGGCAAGACCTGTTGGTGTGCTCGATATACAAAGCCTGAACAAGCCTGCGCGGGTCAGATTGGAGGTTGAAACAGAGCGTTCGCCTGAATCTGTGCCGCCCGGCATCCACCCGTCTAAATGTATACAGCGAACATGGTATCTCGATCTCAAAACCCCTGACACCATGCTCAAAGTTAATATACATCTCGATTATCTGCAGGAAAGCTCTCTAAGGCATGAGATAGGAGACGGTGTCCCGAATGAGCATAACCTCTCGCTGTGGGTAATGAAAAATTATAGATGGCAAAAGCTGCAAACCGATGTAAACACTATTGCAAATATATTAAAGGCAGAGGGGTTAGAATTGGTTTCGAGTAATGTATTGCGCTTTGTTGCATGCGAAGAGGGAGTTAAGTGAGTTTATGAGTTAATGAGTTTATGAGTTCTTTTATTTGTTAACTCATTAACTCACCAACTCATCAACTCATCAACTTATTTCATTTATGGGACATTTCTTCTTTATCCACTTCATGGACTGGATATGGACACTGCGGCTGCCTCTAACGGTGTTATTTTCAGTTTATGTAATAAAGGAGCTGTGGCTGCTGCGTGGACATGAGCGCTGGCATGCCGCGCTGATGTTCGGTTACTTCTTCCTGATAATTTCTGCCTACTGGCTTATCAAGCCTATCAAGAAGGCGCTGCTTGTCGGGCATTATCAGGCAGCAGGATTGACGGTGCTGGGCTTTCATCTTAATGCTGCCCAGGTTGAGCTGGTAGCAAAAGAGATTAATATGCTCCTTGCCATATTGGCAGCATTATCATTTGCCAGGCTTGCCTCCCATTTTAAGAGAGAAAGGTTAGCTCTTTATATCATCACATTTTTTGCACTGGGTTTTGCCTTTTTTTCTTCATTGCTTTATAATGACGAAGCCATAATCTTATGGCTCTTCTATTTATACGGGGACTTATTCGTTACGCTTATGGTTGCCTCCTTTTTCGCCTTTCTTAACGACAGCGGGGATATTTACACCGCTTATCGGGTCTACGGACTGATTGTCCTTGGGGGTGTAATGGGCGGTTTCTTCGGCAGT
>JACQEW010000396.1 GCA_016200365.1 Nitrospinota bacterium | reverse complement strand
TCATACCTCTCGTGGTGATGTCTTACAATCGGTATGACATGCCTTATCTGCTTTATAGGAGATAATATCTCTGCCCCCTTTGCCGGATGCTGTTTTATCAGTTTAAATTCTTCATCCGTCAATTTTCCGGGTTTATCGAGGATTGTCTCGTAAGTCCCGATTTTACCTATATCATGCAGCAGTCCTCCAAGCTCTATATCTTTTATCTCCGAGATGGAAAACCCAATCTTACTTCCTATATCAAGGGCATATCTTGTAACCCTCTCGGAATGTCCGGCAGTCCACGGCGACTTGGCATCTATGGCAGAGGCAAGGGATTTCACCGTTCCAATAAAGAGATCCTTCAGGTCGGAGACAAGCCGTGCATTTTCCAATGCCACACTTATCTGCGCTGCAATCTTTTCTAAAGTCGAGAGGTCTTCGGGGGTAAATGCAGCAACCCTTTTACTGCCGATAATAAGCATGGCAATTATTTCGCCTTTAACGATTAACGGAACCCTTATATGAGAACGATAGCCTTCATTTAATAACCTCATTTCTAAGGGGAGGAGTCTCTTTTCATGCGAAAGGTCAGAGACAAATTGATGCCTCCCTGTCTTTACAACTTCCGATGCAGAGGTGTCTCCGAATGGAACCAATCCACCCTTTAATGCAAAACTTATCCCAAACCCTGCCTTATAAACAAATCCTCCCCTTTCTCTATTCACAAGCAGAACAGCTACCCAGTCGGACGAAATAACCTTCGATGTCATTCTTGCAGTGATTTCAAGAATATCTTCACTCTCCAACGTTGAGAGAATGCTTCTATCTATCTCGTGCATTACCTGTATTGTCTCTATCTTATGGGAAAGCTCCATTGCCCTGTCAACCGACTCCCTGTGCAGCCTTGCCTGCTCGAGGGCAACGGAGACCTGATGCATAATTCCTTGCATGACCTTCATTTCCCTTTCAGAAAATTCATAGGTTTTCCTATACATGCCTATAATCAATCCAAGATAATTGTCATTCCCGATAAGCGGAATTACAACTGCAGTTTCCATATCCGTGAGATAATTGAAAACAGATTGCAGGATACGCTTATCGGAAATTATTACGGGTTTTCTGCCTTCCATTGCCTGTTTAATAAAATCTGTTTTCTCATCGATCGTCTCTGTCATAAACATCGCCGTCATACTCTGTTCGAGTCCATAAGACTGCCATGGCTTAAAGACCGCTGCATCTATATCATAGATATATGAGAAACATATATTGCATCCTGTAATCTTACTTCCGCAGTGAAGCACCTGCCTCATCATTTTATCCATATCCATTATATTGGCAGTAGCATCATTAATCGCCAGAAGGTGTGTATTCAGATTCACCTCTTCCCTGAGTCTTTCCTCTGCCTTCTTGCGCTCTGTAATATCCCTGATGATCCCTGTGGCATGCCACACCCCCCCTATCTTCATGGCAGAGACAGAGAGTTCAACAGGAAATTCGCCGCCACCCTTACGCACTGCCGTAAGCTCGACGGTCTTACCGACAACCTGACCCATCCCTGTCTGGAAAAATTTTTTTAAACCATCCTTTGCCTTCTCATAGTCTCTTTCAGGAACAATAAACTCATGCAATCTCTTATCCATAACTTCATAAATCGGGTATCCGAATATCTCCTCAGCTTTCCTATTCCAGAAATAAATAATATCAGGGGCTTTTAAACAAATAATGGCTTCACCTGCTGTTTCCACAACTGCCCTGAACCGTTCTTCACTTTCTATGAGGGCATCGCCTGCGCGTCTTCGCTCCTCCCTCTCCTTTATCTCTCTCAATGCCCTCTTCACTGCCGGGACAAGCTTGGACAAACGGTTTTTATAAACATAATCTACCGCACCCAGTTTAAGCGCGTCAATTGCCACCCCTTCGCCGATTGTCCCCGAAACAAAGATAAATGGAATATCGGGACGCCTTTCCTTAGAGATAGTCAGAGCTGTCATACCGTCAAAAGAAGGAAGAGTATAGTCAGCCAAAATAATATCAGGAGAAAACTCATCGAGCGATTTTATGAATGACTCCTTCAAATACACCCGCTTTAAAGAAAAGGGTATCTTCGCCTGACGCAGCTCCTCCTCGACCATCTCTGCATCAGCCGCAGCATCTTCAAGCAAAAGTATGCGCAGCTCTTTAGTCATAAACACCTCCCATTGTAACGGCAATTCCTGGCAATTTTACTATTGACATAATATCGTTTATTATTTATCATTTCAATATGAAGACTATGGAAATATCCGATATTGATGAGATACTCCGTAAGCTCCCCGATGAGCGGATTCAAGAAGTCAGAGACTATGCGGGTTATCTCCTTGAAAAGGAAAAGAAGCGAAAGGCGTTTGAAGAACGGGTGCTGAAGGCTGAAAAGGAGCCGGGAATAATTTGTAATTCCGTTGAAGAGGCAATGGATGCCATTCTCAACGCACCGGATGACGATGAGGCTTGAGCTTGATAAGACATTTACGAGGCGGGCTAAAAAACTTTTACAAAGGCATCCATTTCTAAAAAAGAGGTATTTTGAGTTGCTTACTAAACTCTCCAACAACCCCTTTGACCCAACCTTACATACCCATCCCCTTAAAGGCAATATGGAAGGCAAATATGCCTGCTCGCTTACATACGAATTAAGGGTCGTATTTAGATTATATGACGACATTATTCATCTCCTCGACATCGGCTCCCATGATGAGGTTTATTGATTGCCTGTTCCCTGTTCCCTGTCTTCGGCAATGTAAAATAAAATGCCGCTCCTTCGTTTGCTTTACCTTCAGCCCATACCCTGCCGCCGTGCCTGTGGATTATCCTCTTTACAATTGCAAGCCCTATACCCGTCCCTTTAAATTCATCCTCTCCGTGCAATCTCCGGAAAACCCCGAATAATTTATCCGCATATTTCATATCAAATCCGACACCATTGTCCTTTACATAACAGACATTTTCTTTATCTTCTGTCCTGCAGCCTATTTCAATAAGAGCCGTATCTTTTGGTGCAGTAAATTTAACGGCATTGGATATGAGGTTGACAAAAACCTGTCTGAGCATCGGCAGGTCTCCGTATACATAAGGCAATGGCTTACCATTAAATTGCAGCCTGCTGCTGCCATTGATTGTTTTTATCTCTTCTATAACCGCCCCGGCAAGCTCATTCATATTGATTTCAGAGAAGACCATATCCTTCTGTCCTGTGCGGGAAAAGGAGAGGAGGTCGTCAATCAACTGTTCCATTTTCTGTGCGCTGTCACAAATCCTATTTAAAAGCTGCCTGCCCCTGTCATCGAGCTTATCGGCATAATCCCTCAGGATTATCTGTGAAAAGCCCTCGATAGGACGGAGCGGCGCCTGAAGGTCGTGTGAGACAGAGTATGTAAATGCCTCGAGTTCTTTGTTTAGATATTCAAGATGCTTTGCATAATTCTCCAATTCCTTATTCAGATTTTTTAAGGCATCCTCTTTTTCTTTATGTTCCTTTAAATCATGTCCGACTATGACGATAATAAAACCCATGCCCAAACAAACAAAATTAACTGCTGTATTAAGCGCCATAGGTATTATAGTTCCGCCGTAAAGTAAAGGGGCTCCGTAAACATATCCTAAAGTAAAGGCTAATCCTATTAAAGTCTCTGCAATGGCCGGTATCTTTGCTAAAATATATACAGGTTTTTTACTTTCTGAAAAGGAAACGAGAAAAAGTGTTAATCCTGCCAGAAAAAAATTAATTGATGTAGAGAGAGCCATTTTGCCTACAGGTATAAATCCAAGCGGCTCGTCTGAAAAGTAAAAAAACCAAAAGTCAACTTTCAGGTCAATACTAAAAGAAAATTCAATAAATCTGAAAACGGCAACAATAATAACAGGAATGGTGCATAACCTGACGAGCCAATAACTCCATGATTTTTCAAAGAGAAAAATATATAGTGAAAAACCGAGGACGATAAAGAGGAGGGCGGTATTCGGCGCCATCGGGATATAATCGGAACGAATGTTAGCAAGCTGGCGCAAACCTGTAAGCCATCCTATCAGTGCAATTGCAGCTATAAATACAACCAGTATTCCGATTAGTTGAGAGATAATCTTTAAAGAATGAAGCAGCCTTTTTGTCTTAACATCATTACTCATTTTGTAAAGCCAAGGTTTTAACTAAAATTAAAACTCATAACATCTTGTTTTTTTGAGAGGTTCTTTTGACAGGTAAAAATAGTAACAAATTCAGCAACATTCAGTAATATTTATATGTTAATTTATTAACAGACAGTTAGAATATAATTCCCAATTGGCTTTTTGTCAATACATCCTGAGGGCGAAGCCTGAAGCTTGTCCTGAGCGTAGCGAAGGAACTCATAAGACCCCTTCACTTCGTTCAGGGTCGGAATGACATTTCTGTGTTTATCTGTGTCCAAATTTAGTCTTTTATTTTTTGTTTTTTCTCTGTAATACTAAGGTCATAAAACCTTGCTTTTTTAGCAATGTTTTTTAAATACTTAGAACACGAATTACACGAATCAACGAATAGCACGAATAAAAACTAATTTATTTTTGCTTTATTAATTTGTGTAATTCGTCCATTCGTGCCATTCGTGTTCAAGTCTTTTGTTTTTCGGTTATGGCGAAAGCCACGCTGTGAACTCTGTGGCTAAATTTTATAATTTCTCCTCATCAATAAATCTGCGGTCAATTCCGTTGTAGGCATCAATCCTGCGGTCGCGGAGAAATGGCCAGTTGCGTCTGACCTCTTCAATACGGTCAATGTCAACATCAGATAGAAGTATCTCCTCCCTCTCAACGGATGCCTCTGCTATTACAACACCCTGCGGGTCGGCTATAAAGGATGAGCCCCAGAATTCAATCCCCTCTCCTCCATCAGCAGGTTTTTCATGCCCTACACGATTAACAGCAGCAACATAAATCCCGTTTGCAATTGCATGCCCCCTCTGAACAGTCCGCCAGGCATCATGCTGCGCCTTGCCATGAGTTTCCTTTTCATAAGGATGCCACCCTATTGCAGTCGGATAAAACAAGACGGATGCCCCACGAAGTGCAGTCAAGCGCGCTGCCTCAGGATACCATTGATCCCAGCATATCAATGTCCCGATTCTTCCTGCTTTGGTATCAAAGGCATTGAAACCAAGGTCGCCTGGAGTAAAATAGAATTTCTCATAATAAGCAGGGTCATCAGGAATGTGCATCTTGCGATAGAGACCTGCAATCTTTCCGTCAGTATCAATTACCGCAGCGCTGTTGTGATAAATCCCTGATGCCCGATGCTCGAAGATTGGGGCGATAATAACAACACCCATCTTATTGGCAGCCTTACTCAATGTTTCGGTTGTTTGACCCGGCACAGGCTCGGCAAGATCAAAATACCTTATATCCTCTTTCTGGCAAAAATATTGGGAGCGAAAAAGCTCGGGCAGGCATACTACCTTAGCGCCAGTCCGCGCTGCCTCTTCAATTTTAGAGACTGCCTTTTTTAGATTCTCCTCCAAATCTGCCGTAACAGACATCTGGATGAGACCAACTGTAAATCTTCGTGGTATCTGCATGGATAAAGATTATAACACCTCTTTAAAAACCCTGCATCTCTTTTTAACATCACACAGTGTCCAAAAGCTTCATGTCCAAAAGCTTCTGTTGACATCGCTTTTTCTTATAGGTATATTAATTCTACAATTTTTATTTTTGAGATTATTCACTTCCTGTAATGTAATTTTTTATCTTTTGGGTGTTATTTCACTTTATATTTCACCTAAATTTTGGATATGTTGTTTTGTATGAAAGAGTCCGGTAACCTTCGTATTAAAAACTTTAGGAATAATGTTATGGTAAGGGGTATATATTTCATTGTATCTATTCTGGTTTTGACGACAGTCTTTTCTATTGCTGATGCAAAGAGCCCGGATACGGGGGATGTTTACAGGACATCGCACGGGGAATTTGCAATAAAGATAATCTCCACCAAAGAACTTGAATTTACAAGTAAGGGAGAAGGCATAAAAGCGGCTTACACGGCTAATGGAGATTCATTACAAATCACGATTAATCATAACGGAAAAACATCTGTCGAATCCTATCAAATAACCCCTATCGGCATAAAGGGACTAACGGGGGGTTTTGCTGGCGAATTTCTCTACAGCACCAAAGTTGTTAATTCCTTGTTTGCCGCTGTAAAGGAAAGAAAATATGAACTTATGAAATCACTTCTATCACAGGGAATTGACCCAAATTATGAGGATGAATACGGTCAGGTGGCTCTGATATTTTCCATTATTGCGGCAGACGATGAAGGGGTAAAAATCCTCCTCGATGCCGGCGCAAACCCTAATTCAAAGGACACACACGGCAGCCCTGTACTGTCGTTGGCTGCGGATGAAGGCTATATTGAAATAGTTAAGGCTTTCCTGTCAGCCGGGGCTGAGGTAAATAAAAATGACAGCGACGGCACTACTCCCCTTACGGAAGCCGCAGGGAAAAACCATCTCGACATTTTAAATACACTTCTCGCCGCAGGGGCTGACCCTGACATGGAAAACAACGACGGCACTAATGCCCT
>JACQEW010000395.1 GCA_016200365.1 Nitrospinota bacterium | reverse complement strand
TTATCCTGATTTTTCTGTGTTTATCTGTGTCCAATATTTTCTTTTTTCTCCATTTCCCCTATTTCTCCATTCTCCTTAATCTTTTTCTTTTGTTCTTAAAAAACTGCGAAATCGGATTTTATGAAAAAACTACTTGTTATTATAATAATTATATTAATAGGCGGCGGGATTGCATTTAAGTCATTCAAGAAGAATGAGAATGTCTTGAAATTCAAGACGGAAAAGGTCGTCAGGGGAGATATTGAGGCAGCCGTTACTGCTGCAGGCGCTGTAAATGCCGTAACCACAGTTTTGGTTGGAACACAGGTGTCAGGGATTATTAAAAATATTTATGTGGACTTCAACTCTCCTGTTAAAAAGGGTCAGGTTATAGCACAGATAGATGCTGCACAATTCACAACAAAAGTGAGACAGGCAGAGGCAAACCTCGAGTATGCAAAGGCAAGTGTCGAGAATGCAAGGGCAAACGCAGAAAACCTCAAGGCACGGCTTAATGCCTCAAAGTCGGATTTAGACAAGGAACGGATTGCCGCGGCAGATGCCAGGAGAAACCTTGACAGGATTAAAAGACTATGGGAAGAAGGGCTTGCCAGCCAGAAGGATATGGATAGCAGCCAATATAGTTACGACTCGCAGGCTGCCCAGATGAAGTCTCTGGAGGCAATGCGCGATTCAAACACTGCCCAGTTAAATGCCGCAGAAGCCCAATATAAAGCCTCTCTGGCACAGGTAAAGCAAAACAAGGCAAGTCTCGATACAGCAGGATTGGATTTAGAGCATACACGGATACTTGCGCCTGTCAACGGCATAGTAGTTTCCCGTAATGTAGATGTAGGACAGACAGTAGCGGCATCATTCCAGACCCCGACACTCTTTAATATTGCCCAGGACCTGACAAAGATGCAGATAGACAGCAATATCTCAGAGGCGGATATAGGCAGGATCAAATCAGGACAGCCTGTTGAGTTTACTGTAGATGCCTATCCCGATATTATCTTTAAGGGCAGTGTATCGGAGATTAGGAATGCCCCTATAACTGTCCAGAATGTAGTTACTTACGATGTGGTGGTCAAGGTGGATAATTCAGAGATGAAGTTGAAGCCCGGCATGACGGCAAATGTTTCTGTAAAGGTCTCAAATAAGAAAGATGTCCTGCTGATACCAAATGCAGCGCTGCGGCTAAGGCTGGCCGAGATGCAAGATAAAGCTGCTAAAAGAGGGAAAGGCAGCGGTGTGTGGATAATAGAAGAAGGGAAGCCGAAGCGGGTAAGTGTGATTACCGGTATAAGTGATGGAAATTATACAGAGCTAATCTCAGGCGATATAAAAGAAGGAGAGGAAGTGGTTGTAGAATCACTTATAAAATCCGGGGCGCAGCCCAGAGCGGCCGGGGGACCGAGGATGTTTTGACATGGCAATTATTGAGATTCGTGAGATTAGCAAAGTCTACAGGCTTGGCGAAATCGCTGTTAATGCGTTAAACGCCGTTACCCTCAGCATAGAAAGGGGAGAATTTGCAGCGATAATGGGACCTTCCGGTTCGGGTAAATCTACTTTTATGAATATCCTCGGATGTCTCGATAAACCTACAAGCGGCGGCTATTTACTCGAAGGCGCCGATGTTTCGGGGCTTAAAAGAGACGATCTGGCGGCGATAAGAAATAAAAAGATAGGTTTCGTTTTTCAGGGGTTTAACCTGCTTCCGAGGACATCCGCAATTGAAAATGTAGAGCTGCCTATGCTCTACAACGGTGTTTCAATAAAGGAGAGGAGAGGGAGGGCGGAGGCTGCATTGGGGAAGGTAGGGTTGTCAGGCAGAGGAAATCACCATCCCAGCCAGCTTTCGGGGGGGCAGCAGCAAAGGGTCGCCATAGCAAGGTCGCTTGTAAACGATGCGCCTATAATTCTTGCAGACGAGCCGACAGGCAACCTCGATACGAAAACAAGCGCAGAGGTAATGGAGCTTTTTGTCAAGCTTAATACCGAATCGAATATTACCGTAATACTCGTAACACATGAGCATGATATAGCCGCTTACAGCCGCCGTATAATAAAATTCCTTGACGGCAATATCGTAAGTGATGAACCAAAAACAAAAACATGATAGAACGCAGATGACACGGATTGGGCGGATTCTCGCTGATAGTAAAAGCTCAAAGTTCAAAGCTCAAGGCTCAAAGGGGCTTTCAGCTTTGAGCTTTCAGCCTTCAGCTTTTTTTCTAAAAATCTGTGTCAATCCGTATCATCCGTGTCATCCGTGTTCCATATGAATTTTATAATTTCCTTGAAAAACTATGATTAATATCCCTTCCACAATAAAAATATCCTTCCGCTCTCTCAGGGTAAATAAGATGCGGTCGGGGCTTACCATGCTGGGAATCGTTATCGGGGTCGGCGCTGTTATTACAATGATTGCCGTTGGAACCGGGGCTAGCCAGAGAATAGAGGAGCAAATCTCAAGCATGGGGAGCAACCTTCTTATGATACTTCCGGGCGCAACAACGGCAGGAGGGGTCAGGATGGGCATGGGAACACAGCCCACATTATCCATGGGCGATGCAGAGGCGATACAGAAGGAATGCGCATCTGTATCGTATGTCGCCCCAAATCTTGGCGGAGTCACACAGGTCATTTACGGCAGCCAGAATTGGTCGACAGGGATAACAGGCACAACCCCGGATATGTTATATGTCAGGGATTGGACGCTGTCGCAAGGCAGACCTTTCGCAGAAGAGGATGTTAGAAATGCCTCCAAGGTCTGCATGCCGGGTCAAACGGTTGTTGACAACCTTTTTGGAAATGAAAATCCAATTGGTCAAATTATAAGAATTAAAAATGTCCCCTTTACAGTTATCGGCGTTCTCGATAAAAAAGGTCAATCCCCTACAGGGCAGGACCAGGACGATACTATATTTATCCCGGTAACAGCGGCGCAGAAAAAGATCTTTGGAACCGCTTTTCCCGGTATGGTAAGGATTATCATGGTAAAGGCAAAGAGTATGGAAGATTTGTATACGGCTGAAAAAGAGATAACTGAATTACTGAGGCAGAGACATCGTATTGGAGATAGGCAGGACAATGACTTTACCGTGAGGAATCTTACACAGGCTATGCAGGCTTCCGAGCAGTCGGGAAAAATTATGACTTTACTGCTGGGGGCGATTGCCTCTGTTTCTCTCCTTGTCGGAGGCATAGGGATAATGAATATCATGCTCGTCTCGGTTACGGAAAGGACAAGGGAAATAGGCATACGGATGGCTGTCGGCGCCAGGACATGGGACATAAGACTGCAATTCATTATCGAGTCGCTTATACTTTCACTCATAGGCGGGGCTTTCGGAATTATCGCCGGTATAGCCGGCTCCAAGATGCTGTCAATGCTTGCAGGCTGGCCCACCATAGTGTCGCCGCTATCTATATCTCTTGCCTTCGGTTTTTCCGGAGTGGTAGGTATATTCTTCGGATTCTATCCTGCATATAAGGCATCGCTCCTTGACCCGATAGATGCATTGAGGTATGAATAATAAAAAAATAAGAACAAAAAATCCGCGTCCAAATTTTTATAAATTCATACATAAATAAACCCGCTTTCGTTTTTTTTCTTGACAGGCGCTATGACCTTTAGGTATATATAGCTTAGGCATACATGAACTTGTGTTCATGTGAACATTCATTCAGTGCTGCACTTTTATGAACAGGCGAACAGGTAAGGAATCAAAAGAGAGCATCCTCGAGGCTGCCATTAAGGTCTTCTCTGAAAAGGGATATTCCCAGACCACAGTCAGGGAGGTAGCAAAAGAGGCGGGGATAAGCGTGGGAGGGGTTTATATTTATTTTAAAAACAAGGAAGACCTCTATGCAACGCTCCTTAACTATCTGCTGAAAGATTTTTCGGACAGGACAAAAGAGACTGTTAAAGACATGAGCGGCCCTGCCGATGCACTGTATGCCGTTATTGCCATGAATCTGAAATATGCAAGAAGATATAAGGGGATTATTATTGCAGAGGGGAGGGACAGGGGCTTTAAATCCTGTCTCGATGTAAAGAAGAGGTTTTTCAAAAAACAGAGGAGACTTATCGAAGATATTATAAAAACAGGGACGGCTTCGGGTAAATTTAAGGAGTGCAATGTAAAGACGGCTGCCAGGGTAATTATCGGCATATTAAGGGGTTTTGTCTTCTCCCTTTTAATAGATTCCACCGCCCTTTATTCAGCAGAAGATTGCAGTAACATTATTCTGAACGGATTATTGAGGAGAAAGGAGTAATACAAATGATGAAGGAATTATTTATCCGAGAGGATTCTCTCGAAAACAAAAATGCCTTATCGAAAGTTTCTATTGAGAATCCTCTCTCAAAGAGGTTCCTGCTATCTTTAAGTTACTTACTGCTTACTGCTTGCTGTTTACTGCTTTTTTCCGGCTGCGAAAAAAAGAAGGAAACGAAACAGGTTAAGGAGAAGTTTATCAATGTTCAGGCTCAGCCTGTAGAGAAGAGGTCGCTCAGACCCTTTATAAGCGCCATTGGAACATTGAATCCTTATGAGGAGGTAGCGGTCAGCACGGAAATAGACGGTATTCTTAAAGATGTGAATGCCGATGACGGAACAAAGGTATCGAAGGGAATGCTTTTATCAGCCGTTGACGATACTGATTACAGCCTCGAAGTCGAGCGGTCTTATGCGGCTTTAAAAGAGGCAGATGCGAATCTGTCCAATACGAAGCTTGAATATCAGCGCAAGGAGGAGCTTTATAAAAAGGGTCTTATAACAAGACAGCAGTTTGACGATGTAACGACGAAATTATCACTCTCGGATGCTGAATTGGAAAAGGCAAAATCCTCTCTTGCCATCGCAAAGCAGAGGCTCTCAAAGGTAAAAATTTATTCTCCCATTTCAGGAGTAGTTAAAAAAAAGGTGGCAGCGGCAGGAAGTTATGTCAGAAACGGCAATCCCCTCTTTACCATCATACAGACAAATCCGCTTAAGCTTAATTTTACAATAACAGAGACCGATGTGGGGAAGCTAAAGATGGGTCAGGATGTCCTGTTTACAGTATATGCCTTTCCCGATAGAGAATTTAAGGGTGAATTGAGCGTCATATATCCCTATCTCGATGAAAAAACAAGGACACTGCAGGTAGAGGCAAAGGTTTCTAATTCCGATGAACTCCTCAAGCCCGGGTTCTTTGTCAGGGTTATGCTCTATACAGGTCAGTCGAAGGATAAAATCCTTGTTCCTGTTACATCCCTTATTTATGAAGAGGACAGGATAAAAGTTTTTGTTGTCGAAGGTAATCTTGCAAAGGAAAGACCTGTCAATGCGGGACAAAAATATAGGTTACAGTTGGGAGTCGGGAGTCGGGAGTCGGGAGTCAAGGAATACACGGAGATAATTGAAGGAGTGAAAGAAGGCGAATTGATTGTAACTGTCGGACAGCAGAATCTGTTCGAGAATGCAAAGGTGAAGATAGTCGGGGGTAAGGACTGATTATATGTGGTTAGCCGATACATCTATAAGACGCCCTGTTTTTGCAACAATGCTTATCATGGGACTCGTTGTTCTCGGTGTTATAAGCTATCCGCAAATTGGTGTTGACCTGTTTCCAAAAATTGAATTCCCGATGGTGAATGTCACCACTACGCTCAGGGGCGCCAGCCCTGAGATAATGGATATTGATGTAACAGATAAGATTGAGGAGGCGGTAAATACTATAAACGGTGTCAAGACAATCTCATCTACAAGTATCGAGGGTGTCTCAAGGGTTATGGTGGAATTTGTTCTCGAGAGGGATATAGATCTTGCGGTTCAGGATGTAAGGGAAAAGATTTCCCTTATCAGGTCAAGACTCCCCCGGGATATAGATGAGCCGATTATAGAGAAGGTTGACCCTGATGCAGTTCCAGTTATGTGGATTGCCCTTACAGGGGAAAAATCAATAAGGGAGTTTTCCACCTATGCCGATGAGATATTAAAGGAGCAGTTTCAGAGGATAAACGGTGTTGGCGCTGTAAGGACTGGCGGGCTGAGACTGAGGCAGGTCAGGGTCTGGCTCGATGCCGATAAGCTCTCCGCCTATCAGATAACTCCTCACGATGTCGTCGGCTCACTCCAGAGGGGGAATGTAGAGATTCCTGCCGGAAGGATTGAGAGCGATACAAAGGAATATTCTATAAAAATCAAGGGAGAATTTCTGCGTATTCAGGATTTCAACGAGCTTATAGTTGTCTACAAGAATGATGCACCTGTAAGATTAAAGGATATTGGCAGGGTTGAGGACGGCATGGAGGAGAGACGGTCAATAACAAGGTTTAACGGAAACCCCGGTGTTGGACTCGGCATTCAGAAGCAATCCGGAACAAATACAGTTGAGGTTATAGACAGGATAAAGAGGGAGCTTGTAAATATCAGAGGCTCTCTCCCCTCGGGTATGGGACTGGAGATAAGCTTTGACCAGTCCACTTTTATAAAGCGATCTATCAATGAGGTTCAGCACCATTTGATTTATGGCAGTATCTTTGCTGTCCTCTCAGTCCTCCTCTTTTTAAAGAGCATCAGGGTTACACTTATAAGCGCCCTTGCCATCCCCACATCGATAATCTCTACCTTTGCCATTATGTATGCCTTCGGGTTTACCTTCAACAACATGAGCATGCTTGCCCTCTCACTCTCTGTCGGCATCCTCATTGACGATGCTATTATCGTTATCGAAAATATCCAACGTCATATCGAAGAAGGCAAGAACCCTTATGATGCCGCCTCCTTTGCCACATCTGAAATAGGTCTTGCTGTCATGGCAACGACCCTTGCAATAGTCGCGATATTCCTTCCTGTGGCATTCATGAAGGGGATTATCGGAAGATTTTTCGTGCAGTTTGCACTCACTGTAGTTTTTGCGGTAATGGTATCATTATTTGTATCATTTACACTTACTCCAATGATGGCATCGAGATACTTAAGAAGCCGGAAGCCAGAAGCCAGAAGCCAGAAGGGAGAGGGCAGGTGGTATAAGGCAATTGAAGAGTCTTACAGGAGGTTATTACAAATTGCCCTTAACCACAGGGCTATTGTAGTAATACTGGCAACAGGTATATTTATATTCAGTCTATACATGACAAAATTTATTGGAAAGGAGTTTGTCCCTCAGGAGGACCAGGGGAGGTTTATAGTAAGGCTTCAGGCGCCTATAGATTATTCTGTCGCGGAGGTTGATAGATTATTTAAAAGGGCAGAGGAGATTATACGAGCTACCCCTGAGGTGAAGAACGTCTTTTACGCCCAGGGTTTTGGCGGAGAGGTTAATAAGGGGCTTATGTTTATCGGACTTAAAGAAAAGTCGGAGAGGGGAAGGATACAGCAGGAGATAATGGCTGAGGTAAGGAAAAAAATAAGAAATATACCAGGACTCAAGGGGACAGCAGAGGATATCTCTCTTATCGGAGGGGGACAGAGAATGGTTCCTATCCAATACAGTATCAGGGGGAGGGATTTAAAGAGCCTTGAAAAATATACAGGCGAGATTGTATCTCAGTTTGCAAAAATACCGGGAATTGTTGATATCGATACATCACTTGAGACAGGAAAACCGGAAGTAAGGGTTTTTATAGATAGGGATAAAGCAGCAGACCTGGGTGTTGATATCGGGAGCATTGCAGAAACGGTGAATTTTCTCATAGGCGGTGAGATGGATGTTACAAAGTTTAAGGATGAGGCAAGGGGGAGGAGATACGATGTAAGGATGAGACTTAATCCGGGAGACAGGTCAAACCCCGATGATATAGGGAGACTCTATGCGAGGGGGAAGGATGGGAGGCTTATTGAATTATCTAACATTGCTGTGATTCAGGAGGCTGGGGGTCCGAGCGTTATAAACAGACTGGATAGGCAGAGGGCTATAACACTCTTTGCAAACCTCGAGGTAAAGCCGCTCGGTGAGGCAAAGGATGAGCTTGACAGTATCGCAGCAAAAATTTTGCCTCCCGATTATTCGGGCAAATATAAAGGCATGGCGGAGATAATGGGCGAGTCCTTTTTCTATCTTATATTTGCCCTTATATTTGGGATAATCTTTGCATACATGATACTGGCTTCACAGTTTGAGAGCTTTATCCATCCAATTATAATTCTCCTTTCTCTGCCCTTTTCTTTCATTGGCGCCTTTGGCGCCCTTCTAATAACAGGCAAGACACTTAACATATTCAGCTTCATCGGACTCGTCCTCTTAATGGGGCTTGTAAAAAAGAATGCAATACTCCTCGTTGACTATACAAATACATTAAGGTCGCGGGGCATGGAGAGGAGAGAGGCGATTCTCAATGCCGGACCAGTGAGGCTCAGACCTATATTGATGACCACATTTGCAATGGTCTTCGGCATGATGCCGATAGCCATTGGTATC
Source organism: Nitrospinota bacterium (assembly GCA_016200365.1). GTDB lineage: Bacteria > Nitrospinota > Nitrospinia > UBA9942 > UBA9942 > JACQEW01. The sequence continues at coordinate 13,532 of JACQEW010000395.1, read as the reverse complement.
GGGGAAGGGTCCGAGACCCGTGCACCGATGGCAATAGCAACTATCGGCGGACTTATCACATCCCTTTTTCTGACACTTATCGTCGTCCCTGTTGCCTATGATTTGTTCGATGCGGTGCAGGAAAGGTTCAGGAGAAAAAAACAAAAAGATTAAGGAGAAAGGGAGAAAATGGGGAAAAGGAGAAGGAATATATTTTTTAAAAGAATTTTTCCCCATTTCTCCACATTTCCCCTTTCTCCTTAATAATTTTCAAATGGAGGGTTTATGAATAAAAAATTATTTTCAGTTTTTATATTGCTTACTGCTTACTGCCTACTGACAGGCGGGACGCCTGTCCTAGTGCCTACTGACTCATGGGCAGCCACCCGTGAAGAGAAGATTGAAGGCAAAAACGCCCTGTTTTTATCTTTAAAGGAGACTATTGCCCTTGCCCTGAAAAATAATCTGGAGATATCCATCGAGAGGATAAATCCGAAAATCAGCGAGACAGAGATAACGAGAAATGAGTCTGCTTTCGATTATAACCTTAGCCTTTCCTCCTCTCTTAGCAAGAACAGAACCCCAAGTGCATCAGCCTTTGCCAGTCCTCCGGAAACGGAAAACGAGGCATTTTTAATCGGCGCAGGAATTAAAAAGAGGTCTGCCTCTGGAACCAATTACCAGATTTCACTCGATACACAGAGGTCATTGTCAAACTCGAAATTTCAGGGGCTCAAACCGCAATATACGACAGATTTGGATATTAGCATTACTCAAAATCTTCTCAAGGATTTCGGTGTGGATGTAAATACCGCACAAATCAAGATTGCAAATAACAACAAGGACATAACAATTCACCAGTTCAAGGACAGGGTGATAAAGATACTGTCTCAGGTGCAAGAGGTGTACTGGGATCTTGTTTTTTCGATAGAGGATTTGAAGGTAAAGAGGGAGTCCCTTAAACTGGCGCAAGATTTAGAACGGAGAATACGAATACAGGTTGATGTTGGAACAATGGCTCCTATTGAAATCACACAGGCTCAGGCAGAGGTGGCTGCGAGGGAAGAGGATGTTATCGTTGCGCAGAATAAGGTTGAGAACATAGAGGATAGACTTAAAAAGGTTATTAATATAGAGTCGGCTCGACAAACTCACGATGAAGGGGGCTGGGATTTGGCGATTGAACCTACCGATACCCCCCGGATGACAACTGAAGAAATTAAACTGGAGGAGAGTATAAAGACCGCCCTTGAAAGCCGTCCTGACTATAGCCAGGCTAAGATAGATTTAAAAAATAAAAACATACAGGTGGAGTATAAAAAGAACCAGCTCCACCCGTCACTGGATTTAGTGGGAAGTCTTAAACTAAATGGTATCAGCGGTGATGCAGAGGATGTCGCATTTGTAGGGAGCGTATCGAGGAGTGTATTTGGGGGGGATTATTTTAAAAGTTATGACAGGGTGATTTCGGGGAATTATTATGACTGGAGAATAGGACTCTCATTTCAAGTTCCGCTTGGAAACAGGGCGGCGGAGAGCAGTTATACCGCTGCAAAACTGGAAATCGAGAAGGGTCTCAAGACGATTAAAAATTTAGAGCATCAGGTATTTGTAGAAGTAAGAGAGGCAGTAAGGGCGATAGAGACAAACTTAAAAAGGGTAAATGCCACTGCCGTTTCGAGGAGGCTTGCAGAGGAAAAGCTCTCAGCAGAGGAGAAAAAATTTGCAGTGGGGATGTCAACCAGCTTTAATGTGCTGGAATATCAGAGGGATTTGATTGCTGCAAAAACAAGGGAGATTTCGGCAACAATAGACTACAACAAATCCCTTGTAAATCTGGAAAGGGTCAGGGGGACAATTCTGGACAAAAATAATATCGAGCTATAATTGAGGTTCTCGTAAAAAGTCAAAACAAAATTAGCCCTTACAACAATTTATAGACGTTTGTTTTTGCATTTGGCTAATTTTTGACTTTTTACGAGATTGTCAAAAAATTATGCCTTAGTATTCACCCTCCCTATTGCCTGCCTGACCTGTGATTGAACTGCATTGCCGCTCAGCTTGATATTTGAAGCCAGAACCTTTGACTTTCCTGCTATCTGTCCCCCCCTCAAATTAGACATATTTGTAAAGGGGACAACCCCTGTATTCATCATCGGCAGATTGACTATCATATTATTCTCCTTTTCCATCTATTATATCGGATATTTTCTGAAAAAACTTTAATCCGGCACAAAGACATAAATTAGACTGCCTTCGGCAGCAATACAACACATCGTAGGGCAGGGCTTTAGCCCTGCTTGCAAGCCTAAAGGCTTGCCCTACTAAGTCTGTGTAAGTCTGTGGCTAATCAGGTTTAAGTTCTTAGTTTCGGATTCAGGGCATCTCTGATCCCCTCCCCGAACAGGTTAAATGCGAGGACTGTAACGAGGATGGTTATGCCGGGGATATAGGTGAGCCATGGTGCATCGAATATATATTTTTTTCCATCGGAGAGTATATTGCCCCATGTAGCATTTGGCGGGGGGACGCCGAAGCCTAAGAAACTAAGCGCCGATTCTGTAAGTATGGCAGAGGCAATGCCGATAGTGGCTGAGACAAGGACAGGCGACATGGAGTTGGGAAGGAGATGACGGACTATAATTTTCATATCAGAGGCGCCGATTGATTTTGCGGCAAGTATGAATTCCTGCTCTCTCAAAGACAGAATATCTGCCCTTACAAATCTCGCAGGTCCAACCCAGCCTGTTATGCCGATTACTGCCATTATATTCCAGATACTCGGCGGCAGGAGGGCGATGACAGTCAGGATGAGAAAGAATGTAGGGAAGCTCAACTGAATATCTATGAATGCGACAATCAGGGTATCTACTGTCATTATCTCGTATCTGCCGATTTTTATCATGTATTCTCCATAATATCCGGCAATGCCTCCGATTAATACGCCGATGACAATAGATATACCTACTGCTACAAAACCTACTGAGAGAGAAACGATAGCCCCCTGGAGCATTCGGGCAAAGACATCTCTCCCAAGCTCATCTGTTCCAAAAAAATATATGCCGAAGTATGGGAGATTCTCCTTAGGAACCGAATCTATTGTCGGTTCCGAAAGGGGCGGTTTAAGCTTATCAGGAAGCCTTACCGTATGCGGGTCAAGAAGTGGTTTTTCACCGCTGACAGTAATTATCCCTGCAAGACTTAAGGCAAAGAATATGAGCAGGATAATGAGTCCGAATATCGCCATACGGTTTCTTTTAAAGACCTTCCAGAACTCCTGAAATGGCGTCCTCTCAAGAGGCATGAAATCTTCTGATTGCTGATTGCTGATTGCCAACTGCTGATTTATCATAATTACCCCTTTAATTTTTCATATACCTCTTCAAATTTTGAGGCGGTCTCTTTAAATGCCTGAAGCGCCTGAGGGTCAAAGTGATGCGGCATGGTTCTGCCATCGCCTTCCGTGATGATTTTGTATGTTGTCTCATGGTTATAAGCAGGTTTATATACACGGGCATTTCTCAGGGCATCATATTGGTCGGCAATATTCATTATCCTCGCTTCAACGGGTATCTGCCCGCCTTTAAGCCGGTTTGGATACCCGCCTCCATCCCACCTCTCATGGTGATTGAGGGCTATGGAGGCGCCTATTGCAAACCGGGGATGATCTCCGATTATTTTAGCCCCCCATGTCGTATGCATCTTCATTATTGCAAATTCCTCATCCGTAAATTTTCCTGGTTTTTTAAGAATATTGGGATGGACATGAATTTTTCCGACATCGTGCAGCGATGCCTGCAGCCTTATCGTATCCACGAAATTCTTTGGCATCTTCAATCTTTCCGCTATTACAGCGCAATAAATTCCGACCCTCAATATATGGTTTCCCGTATCATCATCATTTGCCTCTGCCGCCCTTGCAAGGGCATAAACAGTATATGTTAAGGCATCCTCCACCTCCTTTATCTGCAGGGATAGAGATCTTAAAAACAGGGTGTGCATGACGAGGCTGTCGAGAACCGCTGCGTCATGCTCATTAATATCTCTGCCATAATTAAGGGCAAAGATACTGATGTTATAGCTTAGATAACAGACCATATTTTTAGCCATTATATTGAAGGCTTTTAGTTTTTCGACAAATGATTTGAATCGTATCTCTCCTTCAAGATTATTATAAAAGGATACCCTGGAATATTCCTCCTTTGACAGGTCAAAGGAGATATTGGGATTAAAACGGTCACTGGTCAGGTTATTGGAGATAAATTGGTAATAATACCAGTCATGTCCCCCTTTTTCATTAAGGATATTGACTATCACTGTTTGGGGCTTATCCGGTGCATCGCCTTTTCTCCCTATAATCTGGCTGACAACGCTGTCTATCTTGGATATAAGATTAAAATCCAGCGGGTTAAATGTCTTTATGATATTCTCTCCGAAGGATGTTAAGCTGATTATATTTTTGTAGGCGCTGCTGAGCCTGTCATTTAGCTCCTTTGCCTTCAGGAGCATCTTAATTCTCGCAAGGATTTCCCCCTTGTCATAAGGCTTTGATATGAAGTCATCTGAGCCTGCCTCTATCCCTTTTATTCTGTCTTCGGTTGATGTTAAGGCTGTTACCAAAATAACAGGAATACCCCTGTATTGTTCAGAGCCCTTTATCTCTTTACATACATCAAAGCCGTTCATCAGGGGCATCATGACATCCAGAAGCACAATATCTATTTTATCCCTTCTGATTATCTCAAGCGCCTGCTTTCCGTTTCTTGCCGCAACAGCCTCGTATCCCATCGGCATGAGGATTGCCTCGAGGAGCGCCAGATTTCTGGATTCATCATCTACACACAGGATTCTATACTTTGCCGTATTCATATAACCTCCCTTGCTTATGAATAAAATCTTGCGTAAAATGGCAAGAAAATTTATATAGTGAAGAAACTTTCTTCGAACGACTTTTTATTTTTTCTTTTGTTCATTAAATTTTATAAAAAGAGCAAAAGAAAAAATAACGGAAGTGAGAGGAAAGTTTCTTCACTTATAACCTTTTCCGACTCGTTCGGGTTAGGTCAGATGTCTCTTAATTATATCAGGTAACTGTCTCGTATCTACAGGCTTTGATATATAGTCATCGAACCCCGACCTCATTATATTTTCCATATCGCCTTTCATGGCAAAGGATGTAACGGCAATGACCTTTATATCCTTTGTCTCAGGGGAATCTTTAAGTATTTTTACGGCGTCAATTCCGTTTATACCCTCCATCTGTATATCCATCAATATCAAAAAGGGATTATACTCCTTTGCCTTTTTTATGCCTTCCTCGCCGTTTACCGCTTCTATAACCTCATAGCCGTGGTATTTTAAAATATCATGCAGCAGTATGCGGTTCTTTTTATCATCCTCTACTATTAATATTCGTCTATTCATCCGAAAATACCCTTCCTCTAATCCATGATATTATTCCCCTCTTTTCTAAAGAGGGGTTAGGGGAGATTATAATATATCCTTTGAATCACTCCATTAATATTCTCAAAAACTTCTCTATCTGAAAATCTTAACACTTTTAACCCTTGAGCCGTCATGTATTCGTCTCTATTTTTATCTTTTATCATACCTTCATCTGTATAATGTTGTCCGCCATCAAGTTCAACGGTCACAGTTGCTTTGGGACAGTAAAAATCAACAATATAATTACCTATAATTCTCTGTCTGTAAAATTGCAAGCCTTTCAGTTGCTTTCCCCTAATCTTTGACCATAGCAATCTTTCCGCATCGGTCATTTGTTTTCTAAGTTCTTGTGAGTATTTTTTTAGTTTAATGTTGTAAAATAACATTAAGTAATCCCCCCTCACCCCCCTTTAGAAAAGGGGGGATAAAGTCTGTGAAAGTCTTATGGCTAATATTTTTATCCACTTTTGTGGGCATATCTTATATGGTTTAACCTTGTCTTACCGGTATCACAAATATAAATTTACTCCCCCTTCCATATTCGCTCTCGACCCATATTATCCCTTTGTGAAGCTCGATTATCTTTTTTGTCAATGCAAGACCAAGACCTGTCCCCTCGTATTTTTTCTCATAAGGGGAGGATAGCTGCTGAAATGGATTGAAGAGCCTGTCAATATCCTCAGGCTTTATGCCTATGCCAGTATCCTCGACAGAAATTTCCACTTCATCGCTTCCAGTCTTTGTGCCCTCAGCGAGCCGTGCCTTCACTGCGACAGAGCCTCCGTCGGGCGTAAACTTCACGGCATTGCTTAATAGATTGAACATTACCTGTTTCAGCTTCCTTTCATCTCCCTCTATATATATGTCGGTATCAGGCTCGGTATCGAGGCTGATATTTATCCTGTGTTTTATTGCCTTTTCGTTAAACCATACAAGAGAAGCGTCGAGGACATAACTCAAGGGGATTTTTTTTATCTCAAGCTCCATCTTGCCGGCTTCTACTTTTGAAAGGTCGAGTATATCGTTGATAAGCGTCAGCAGATGCCTTCCGCTTTCGCGTATATATGTAATATATTCCCTTTGTTTTTCATTCAGTTTTCCAAATAGCTCATCCTGCAAGACCTCTGAAAATCCAATTATGGAATTCATAGGCGTCCTCAGCTCATGACTCATATTTGCAAGGAATTCCGACTTTGCACGATTTGCAGCATCGGCAGATTCCTTTGCAGCCTCAAGCTCGCAAGTTCTCTCCTTAACCTTCACCTCAAGCTCCCCGCTGTATCTCTTCATGGCATCCTCTATCCTTTTTCTCTCCGTGATATCCGTGGATATGCCGCAGATGGAGTAAATGCTTCCCGACAGGTCATATAAAGGGAATTTAAGCGAGATGTATGTATGAATCCCGTCATTTTGCGGGGCAACCTCTTCAAATTCTACAGGGGTTTTCTTCTCAACTACCCTTAAGTCATTCTCCCTGAACTTATCTGCCATCTCTTTTGGAAATATATCATGGTCGTTTTTTCCCACCATCTGCTCTTTTGTGATATGAAACAGCGTTTCAAACTGTTTATTAATCAGAATATATCTGCCATGAATGTCTTTGAGGTATATCACCGATGTGGCGTTATCTATAATTGACTGCAATTGCTCTCTGTTCTTCTGTAATGCCTCTATAATAATGGCATTATTTACGGCAATTGCAGCAGTATTTGCAAAAGAGATTGCAAGCTCCTCATCCTCAGGGGTAAACAGCTTTCCGTCAATCCTCTCTGAAAAATAGAGTCTGCCGATAACATTTTTACCGATAACAACAGGCACGCTTAAGAGCGTCTTCATTTCCGGATGCCCTTCAGGAAACCCTGTGAATGCGGGATGACGGGAGATGTCATCAATACGGACAGGCTTCTTATCTTTCAGGATATAACCGAATAACCCGTGCCACTTAGGCAAGCCGTGTGTCTTCATCATCCTTTCGAGAGTTTCAGGCTCGATACCCGAGCATACAAAATGCTCGCCCCCTCCATTTTTTATATGTATTGCGGCATATCGCGAGCCGATGATATTTCCCGATGTCTTTGCAATCCTTTCGAGAAGCTCATTTATAGCGATATTCCCCATGATTATCTTATATGCCTCGGAGATTGCCTGCTGATTCATAATCAGCCTCATATTTGAATCGAATAATCTGCCGATGTCTTCTGTCATCATATTAAACGATCGGGCAAGCTCCCCTATCTCATCCCTGTTTTTTATATTAACTTTTTCGGTAAAATCGCCTCTCCCGACCTTTACAGCCGCATTTTTAAGCCTGATCAAAGGTTTAACGATAGCATATCCCACATATACCGAGATGAATGCCGTTGTGATGACAAAATAGATAAAACCGTATAATATGAATTTGTTATATATCTGCATATCTTTCTTATAGTCAGCAACAAGAAATGTTGCAAGGCTGTCTATCTTATCAACATAACCCTGCAGCATTAAGTCGTATTCGTTGAGCACCTGCCTTGCATCTTCATCGGAACGTCCTGTCATATTTAAGATCGCGAGTTTAAATCTGCCGTTCCAGTCTTTTTTTATATCATCGAGTATCTTTAAGCCCTCTTCATATTCGAGGGGGTTTATATCATGCCTCCTGCTTCCGTATTCCAAATCTTTAATAGCCTCTTCAAATTTATTCATTTTTTCTTTAAGCTCTTTAATGAGAGATTCTCTCGATTCAGTAGCTTTTGTCTCGATTATCCTGTGAATCAACCATCCCGCCTCAAAAGAGCGGAATCTCAAGCTCCCTGCAATATTGATTCTCGTTGCCTCTCCTCTCATGTGATAAATCAGAGAAAATCCTATATAGAGAAAAATGGCGAGGGATATAAGCATTACAATGCCTATTGACATTAATTTTGCCGTGATTGATCTGAATTTAAGCATGGTATAAATTTTACCCCCACACCTATTCCCAACGGTTATCAATACTCATTTAGGACGATTCAACTCCCGCAGGAATAGGTGTGGGGGTTACAATTTTATCCTCGGGTCAACGAACATATAGATTAAATCCGATACAAATGTCCCTGCAAGAACTAAAACCGCCGAGAAAAAGTTCAGGGTGATAATAATCGGGAAATCCCTTGCAAGGATAGCCTCATACCCCATCCTCCCCATGCCGGGCCAGGCAAAGATAGATTCGATAATAACAGAGCCGCCTATAAGACCCGGTAAGAGCATGCCGAACATGGTTACAAAAGGAAGAAGGGCATTTCTCAATGCGTGATTGTAGTTCACATCATCCTCTGTAAGCCCCTTAGCCCTCGCAGTCCTTATATAGTCCTGTCCTATTACCTCGAGCATTTGCGCCCTCACATAGCGGGAGAGTATGGCAATACCTGCCGTTGCCTCGAGTATTGACGGCAATACCAGATGCCAGAGTTTATCCATAGTTGTAAATGGGAAGCCGAGACCTTCTCTTCCAAATGTCCTCATCCCAAGAACCGGAATATTAAATGTCTCTACACAAAAGATTATTAATATGTATGCGAGGAAAAAACCGGGGAGGGATATGAGGGCATAAGAGAGAAATGTTGTCCAGCGGTCAAAGGTAAAACCCCGTTTAATTGCAGCATGTATGCCTACTGGAAATGCCAGACACCATGTAAGGATTGTCCCTACAATAAACAACATGAGGCTGTTATAAAACCGCTCTGTTATCTTTCCCATCACAGGCTGATTATCTTTAAAGGATTTTAAATCACCAGTAAAGAGCTTCTTAAAAAAAAGGAGATATTGGATATGCAGCGGTTTATCTAAATCAAAGGCAGCCCTGTATCTCTCTAAATCGTCCTTTGTAAAGCGTGGATTGAGCGGGTTAATCTGACTCGGCTCGCCGGGCGCAAGGTGGATAATTAAAAAGGAAATTACAGATACAAAGAAAAGGGTGATAAGTTTTTTATAAAGACTCTTTATCGTGAATACGAGCATGGTGTAAATGATGAATGACAAATGACAATTGACGAATAAAAAATAATCTTCAATCGTCAATCGTGAAGGTCTATCCCCCAAATTTCCCTTGCATATTCCCTTATAGTGCGGTCGCTGGAGAATTTGCCCATATTTGCAACATTTAATATGGATTTTTTCGCCCATTCATTCCTGTTTTTATAGAGCTTGCCCACCCTTTCCTGGCAGCTTACATAAGATTCATAATCGCATAGGAGCATGAATGTGTCGCCGTGATGCAGAAGGGAGTCAATCAGAGGCTTGAAAAGCACGGTATTTTCAGGAGAAAAATACCCTCTCCCTATCATATCTAAAGCCTCTTTCAATTCCTGATTTTTCTCATAATAGTAGTAAGGGTTATAACCTGAACTTTTGGTTTTTGAAACCTCCTCTGTAGTAAGCCCAAAAATAAAGATATTGTCCTTCCCTACCTCTTTCATTATCTCGATATTTGCGCCGTCGAGTGTGCCTATTGTCAGCGCCCCGTTTAATGACAGCTTCATATTGCCTGTGCCCGAAGCCTCTGTCCCGGCAGTTGAAATCTGCTCGGATAAATCCGCAGCAGGTATTATCCTCTCTGCCAGGGAGACATTATAATTATTCAGGAAGACTACCTTTAATCTGTCCTTTACTTCCTTGCCGTGATTGACAACATCAGCCACAGAATGTATTAGCTTGATTATCAGCTTTGCCATCCAGTAGGCAGGCGCCGCCTTCCCTGAAAATATAACGGTGCGGGGGACAACCTCCGTATTCTTGTTGTATTTAATCCTGTTGTAGAGGGTTACGACATGCAGGACATTTAAAAGCTGCCTTTTATATTCATGGAGCCTCTTAATCTGGACATCGAAGAGGGATTCAGGGTCAACCCTTATATCGTTTTTCTTCAGGATATACTCTGCAAGTCTCTTCTTGTTCTCCCTTTTAACCTCTATCCATCTCTCCCTGAATTTTTTGTCTTCCGACAGGGGGGCGATCTTTTTCAGCTCGTCGAGGTTCCTAACCCATCCTTCCCCTATCCGCTCGGTGATAAGGTCGGATAGGAGCGGGTTTGCCTTTTTGAGCCACCTTCTTGGTGTGATGCCGTTTGTCTTATTGTTGAATCTCTCCGGAAATATCTCATAAAAATCTTTAAATGTATGATTTTTTAGTATCTCTGTATGAAGCCCTGAAACACCGTTTGTTGAATGGCTTCCCACAATAGCAAGATTCGCCATTCTTATCATTTTTTCGTTCCCATCTTCAATCAGGGACATGTGCTTCCTCTTTTCCTGATTTCCAGGAAAACGCCAGTTGACCTCTTCCAAGAATCTCCTGTTAATCTCATAGATTATCTGGAGATGTCTGGGAAGCAGGCTCTCGAACAGAGGGACACTCCATTTCTCGAGGGCTTCGGGCATAATGGTGTGATTTGTATAGGCAAATGTCCCGACTGTAATCTCCCATGCCTTTTCCCATGAAAGCCCTTCAATATCCATCAGGATTCTCATAAGCTCCGGAATTGCAATTGCAGGATGCGTATCATTCAACTGGACAGCCACCCGTTTGGTGAAATTGTCAAAGGTGGTCTCCTCTTTTTCATACCTTCTCAAAATATCCTGAAATGTTGCGGAGACGAAGAAATACTGCTGCTTCAGCCTCAAAAGCCTCCCTTCGGCAATGTGGTCTGCAGGATAGAGAACCTTCGAGATGCTTTCCGATTTCGCCTTGTTCTCGACTGCCTGAATATAATTACCGCTGTTAAAAAAGGTTAAATCGAAATCCCTCGAAGACTTTGCGGTCCAGAGCCTCATGTTGATTACATTGTCGTTTTTATATCCGGGGACGGGCGTATCGCATGCCATTGCCATGACCTCTTCCGTATCAACCCATTCGTTTCTTAATATCCCCTTCGCATCTACATACTGGTTTACCCTGCCGTAAAAATGGACGGAAAAAAGATGTCCGGGACGCTCTATCTCCCACGGGTTGCCGTATCTGAGCCAGTTGTCGGGTGTCTCAACCTGATACCCGTCTCTTATCTTCTGATAAAAGAGTCCGTATTCATAGTGTATGCCGTATCCGTAAGAAGGAATTCCAAGTGTTGCCAGAGAATCGAGGAAACATGCGGCAAGCCGTCCCAGCCCGCCGTTCCCCAATCCTGCATCCCATTCAGCCTCTCTTATATCTTCCATTTTATACCCAAGGGCTTCAATTGCCTTTGTGCAGTCATCTTCAATCCCCAGGTTTACCATGCTGTTTCCGAGTGTCCTTCCAACCAAAAATTCAAGAGAAAGGTAATAAACCCTCTTGACGCTTCTCTTGTAATAGGAGCGCTGAGTGGCAAGCCATCTCTCTATAAGCCTGTCCCTGATGGCATAAGCAAGACCTATGTAATTGTCAAAGGTGCCGGCCCTCTCGCAGTCCTTTCCGAGATGATGCTCGATATATCCCTTAACCGCAGTTTTAAGCTTCTCGATTTTTTGCTCTTCTTTTTTAGTATCTTCCATTATAGCCTCCAAATAAATTTATTGAGGATTATACTACTATTACAAACTATATTTCTATATATTTTATTTTTGAGAGGAAGGCTTTAGGCTATAATGAAAATCTATGTCCGATATAATCAAACTCTTAACAGTCCTATCTTTTATCGTCTTATTATTAAGGCGAAAGTATAGGATAGGGATAGTTCTCCTTTCTGCATCTGCACTGCTAACTATTCTCTATTTGATGCCCCCTAAAGAGATAATCATGACGGCGAGTGCCGCTGTATCAAATCCGATAACCATAAAACTGGGTCTCTCACTTACAATGATAAGGGTTCTTGAAATGATTTTGAGGGAAAACAATATTCTTACCGGGATGACGGAGGCGTCAAAATCCCTGTTCAGAAATAGAAAACTTGTGATTATCTCCATGCCGATGCTTATAGGTATATTGCCTTCTCTGGGCGGCGCCTATTTCTCTGCACCTATGGTCAATGAATCCACAAAGGGACTGAAGATGTCACAGGAGGAGAAGGGGTTTATCAACTTCTGGTTTCGCCACCCGTGGGAATATATTTTGCCGCTATATCCGGGGATACTCCTCGCATCTGCCGTGTCAGGATTGGAGTTGAGGACACTTATCCTTGCAAATCTTCCATTCGCTGTGACCATGCTTTTAACAGGCTTTCTCTCGAGCATGAGGGAGGTAAAGGGTAATGTTGAATATATCACGGTCTCCAGTCAGAAGCTATACAGCTTCATCCCGATAATATCGATAATTCTTCTTGTTGTGGTTTTTAATGTGGAGCTTCACCTGTCGCTTGTCATCCTCATCACCGGACTTTTTATCTTTTACAGGTATAGGGCAGGGAAAATCTTAAAGGCATTGAAATATGGCTTTGCCCTCGATGTAATACTCTTGGTGCTTGGCGTGATGCTATTTAAGGAAATGATGGAGGGAACGGGGGCGGTCAGAAACCTCGGAGAGTTCTTTACATCAAAAGGAATACCCCTTATGCCGCTGCTCTTTATCCTCCCGTTTATAAGCGGATTTCTTACAGGCATTACTGTCGGTTCGGTAGGAAGCACATTTCCCTTGCTGCTGCATATGCTCCACGGCTCCCCTCTTGGGGCGGTCTCTTTTGCCTTTACTTCAGCCTATTTGGGAGTGCTTCTCTCCCCTGTCCATGTCTGCCTTATCCTCACAAAGGAATACTTCAACGCAGATATATGGATGATTTATAAGAAAATGCTTCCTGCGTGTGCGGCTATATTTCTTGCAGCAGTTATTGAATATCTCATTTTGTCTTAAATAAGAATTTTCCAGGAAACATATTTGAAGTTGATTTAATGGGTAAAGCGGTGATAAACTATAAAAAATGGAGGTTGTAATATGCCACGAATCACTTTTAAAGAGACCATAACCAAAGAAATAGAAATACCCTTGGATACTCTTTATAGGCTCGTTGATAATTTAGATAAAGAAGAAAAGGCAAAGTTACTGGAGAGACTTAAAACAAAGGCTGTAAAATTAAGTCCCTTTAAAAAGGATAAAATTGAATCCATCTTATCCGATTTTAAGGCAACAGATTTATATGAAGATGAATTCTTGAGAGATTTGGAAGATGGACTGAAAAAATCATC
>JACQEW010000394.1 GCA_016200365.1 Nitrospinota bacterium | reverse complement strand
TTACAGGGTAACCTCCATGCTGAACTCCATGCGAAACCCCGCCCGACTGATAGTCAATGACCTTGAAGGCAACAGCATCTATATCAGGTATGGAATTAAACTTATTTACTGCTGTCGTTGTTTCGTTACCCTTTTCAAATATTGCATCGTCATCTAAAAAAATAAAAATATCCCCCTTTGCCTCTTTTATACCTATATTCCTTCCTGCACAGGCGCCCACATTCCTGTCCAGCCTGTAATATCTCACATCGGGAAACTCCCTCTCGATCATTTCATCAGTTCCATCACTTGAGGCATTGTCAATAACTATTATCTCTTTAGAGGTGTAATCCTGATTACGAACACTCCTCAAGGCTTCGGCAACCTCCTCTTTTCTGTTTCTTGTAAGTATTATGTAGGTGACCAGCATAAATATAAAAATTTGACAGGATTAACAGGATTAATTTTTAAATATTTTTTATCCTGTTTTATCCTGTATATCCTGTCTAAAATCAGGTCTTTGTTCTTTTTCTTCCGGAAACAACACCTCCGGCGGGATGATTTGATATTTATCCTCCGCCGTTTTCTTCCATAAAGGGTATAGATACGCCATCCCACCTCTCTTTGTATATTTAATCTCAATAAAATGATACCCCTTTTTTAAAAATATCTCCCCATATCCAAATTTATCCTCTTTTATCCCTGTATGATTTACTATAATTTCATCATCAATAGATATACTGCCCTCACCATCTGTATAGATTGCAAAATTATATTCTCCATCTTCTAATATTTTTATAAAGCCTTTCCACTGAATAGACAGACTATTTATGAATCGAGGCTGTTTTTTATCAAAAATGGTGGAGGTATCACTAAAGCATGGAATTAAATCGTGAATTATAGATTGTTGGTTTTGATTAGAATTATAATATCCTGTAAGTCCATTATAATGGTATCTGGATTTAGCCTGATTTTTTATCCCTTCAGGGGTTATATATATATTTAAGAGGGGTATTTCCTGAACAGTTAATGAATAAATGGGTTTTATTTTTTTAAAATAGAGCCACGATTGTTCATCAAAATCACTCTTACGATTATAAAGTACATAGTAATCGTAAGGGGTATTATAATAATACTCATCCCATAAAGTGGAAAGGGGGGGGGGACTATATACCCACAGATGAGATTGATTTTGTGTAAATCTTTCAGGCAGCCATCCTATATCGGTATAGAATATTATCTGTTTTTTAAACGGCCCCCCATTATAACCGAATCGTGGAATTTGGGCAAAGCCTGAGTTTTCCAACAATCTCCCCTTTATGAAATTAATCACATCCCTGTTCAGCGGGTCACCCCAGTATGTTATATCAAACCCAGATGCCTCTGCCCCCTTTAATCCCCCAATAAATATATTGTAGTAAGAAAGTTCAAAGGGGTGTATCTTTATCAAAGAAATAAGGGATGATAGGAGGGAGAGTCCACCAATAAGAAAGACAAAAACTCTCTTTTTTATGTAATTTTTTGAAATGTAATCAAAACCTACACCAGCCATACCTGCTAAAAAAGGGAAGACAGGGGAGAGAAGTCTTACCCCTGCATATTTAGGTGTAAAAGGCAGACTGAATAATATGAGAAATGTTGCCGCACAGAAGATAAATAAAGGGGCAAGAGGCGAATTTCCACGACCCACTTTCGTGGGTGCCCCGAATTTCCAATTTCCAAAATTGGGAATTAGAAATTGGGAATTAGAAATTAGTTTTCCCTGACCCTTGACCCCTAACCCCTGTTTCAAACTCTTCCATATTCCTGCAAATATGAATAAGAGTGTAAGGGGTGGAGTAGTTATAAGTATCATAACCCATGGGTAGTGCCAGGGTGGGTGACATGTCGGGGTGTATCGAGAATAAACTCTCCCCATATAATAAACTGGATGGTTAAATGGTTTTACTACTACATCACCCATCCCCACAGAGAAGCCAAATATGTGGTTGATAGTATCATGCCACAGCCACGGCCATGAAACTATATAGACAAGTGGAGATAGCACCAGCATGCCTATCAAATTATTTATATATATCTTCTCGTTCCCACGCTCTGCGTGGGAATGCCATATTGCCCACAAAAATAAGGGTATAGGCATAAAAAAGGCATGCACCTTTGTATTAAGGGCAAGCCCCCAGACAATACCCGTAATGATTGCCCATCCTTTTTTATCTGATCCCTTAAAAAAGCTGTAAGCTGTAAGAAAGCACATGAAGGCAATGGGTGTATCTAATGCAAAGAGATGGGCATCTCCAAAAACCCTCGGCATTAAGAGAAGGGATAGAGATGCAAATATACCGGCACCGTATCCGGCACAGCTTCTAACAAATAGGTATAAGAGGGAAACTTCAAGAGAGAAGATAAGGATAGGAGAGAGACGAAATGCCCTGAATTCACCGATTTTATCTTTGAATAACTTCCATGTAATCCCACTCAGCATCCTGGCAAAGGGCGGATGCCAGCTTACATTTCCCCTTTCAAGTGTTGCATTAAAATATCTGTCAATCACCTCCTCAGAGGCAAAGTCAAGACTGCCATTTTTGATATCCTTTATTGCCCTTGAGAACCATTCGACATACAGTCTTGAGGCATCGTCACAGAGAGATACCTCATCCCATGTAACCCCTATATCATCTATTGTTAAGTATAAGGAGGAAAATGCTGTCAGGAACAGTATAAGAGAAACAATATAATCTGATAGTTTTGCTTTTTTTAATCTCATGCCTTACAATCCCTTTTTTACATTCCATACTCTTCAAAACTTGTGCTGACCCCTGACTGCCC
The DNA here is from genome assembly GCA_016200365.1 of Nitrospinota bacterium. Lineage (GTDB taxonomy): Bacteria > Nitrospinota > Nitrospinia > UBA9942 > UBA9942 > JACQEW01. The sequence goes on along the minus strand of JACQEW010000394.1, from coordinate 7,036 downwards.
CTGATAGATTCAGTCAGGGGTTATGTTTATAATCACACCGTGAAAAGCAATCTCCTATCTATTAGGCGGCTGACACGTTGGGACTAACATTCAATTTTGCATATTAGTCCCTGAAAAAGTATAGTAAAATTAATCAGATGACGTCAAGCTATTTATTTTATTGACTACACATTCAAAATTATGCTACCGTTCAGATAATAACTGGCATAAAATAGCGAGACGCGTTAAAATTGTTTCGTGAAATCTGGATAGGACAGCGATCATGAACACACAACTCTTACAGCAAGCAAGTGTGCTCGCCATTGACGAGCAGATCGAACTGGTTGAGGCCATCTGGGATGGCATCGTTAGTCACGGTGCCGCACCACCGTTGACAGAGGCGCAGAAAACGGAACTTGACCGCCGTCTCGCAGACCATCTGGCGAACCCTGACGATGTGGTTCCATGGAGTGAAGTAAAGGCTACTGCCCTTGCCAAAATCAGGCAATGAGCCTACCCATCACTTTTCATCGTGCCGCCAGTGCAGAGTTCATCGAAGCAAGTGCGTGGTATGAGAGCAAGCGGCTTGGCCTTGCTCTTGAGTTCATGGCTGAGATTGACCGTTGCGTATCACTGGCATCCGAACATCCGCTCCAGTTTGCCGTTGTTCGCGAGGACATTCGACGTGTTGTCGCCAATCGTTTCCCATACAGCGTTTATTTCCGTGCGGAGAAACATCGCATTGTTGTCTTGGCGGTATTTCATGGCAACAGAGATCCCGCCATTTGGCTGTCCAGAGCCTAACCCTGCGATCAAGCGGGATGGCGTAAAAACGCGCCGCCCTTAGCTCCACGTTATCAATAAAAAATAATGAGTCATTGCTGTAAAATTTGTGGTTGCTCAAGGCCGAATGAAAAATTTACCGGAAAAGGACATAGGAATCAAAAGAATAGGTTTCTCTTTTTTATATCAATAGTTTCCTCTGTGCCCTCTGTGGTTTCGTTTTTCCTTTTCATTTTTTATTTTCAATATATTCCTCTGTGTGCTCTGTGGTTTTTTCAAATGCATTTTTTGGGTTAAAGGGCTGCCAGTTATTAGTGAAGCCTTGCCATATAGCCAGAATTACAAGTCTAAATTTATGCCATTCCCTTTTTCTCAGTAAATAAATAGCGTATTTGATAATCTCTTCTACGGTGACTAAGATTGCCCTTTTATATGAGAAGTATGTCTTTTTAAGAAAGATTCTATTTCTAATATAGTGAAACAACCGAATATCCGATACCTCATAAACCTTCAAGCGACCCATTATTAAAGGTATCGGCTTATTGTGAGGAGGATGTCTGAAGGTTGCAGTCGTTACAGTGCCGCATTTATATTTAGAGGCAATACGATATACAAAATCATACTCATCCCCCCATATGAACATCTCCCTTTTAACATTTCCTATATCATGCACCACATATCTCGGCACAAGTAAGCCGAGAAATGCCGTAATGCCATAAGGGAATACAGATTCATATTCTTCTGTAATCTCTTTGGAAGAATAATCTCTGTTTAAGGCATGCCCCTGTGTTTCAATTAATATAAAAGGCTCTTCGAGGTTTTGATGATAAACGACTGGCGAAACTACATCGATATTATAATCTTTGCTGACTTTTAACAATTCAGATAAACAATTTTCAGCAGGTAATCCATCATCATCCATTAACCAGAGCCAGTCAAAACCAGCATCGCAGCCCCTTTTAATGCCTTCATGCTGCCCCCCTGCGCCACCTGTATTTTCAGTCATCCTGACATAATGAATCTCAACAGTCTTATCCGAAAACTGAGGCAATGGGACCTCTTTTACAGCCTCCAGCGGCTCCTTATCCGGATATAACACTCTATCAATAAGCCCTTTTTCTAATAGAAATTCAGGTGCGCCATCTGTAGAGGCATTGTCAATAATGTAAACAGCCTCAAGGGGATATGTCTGATTCAGCAATGCCCCCAGACACTCACCCAATAACTGTTTTCTATTATATGTAACTACTATGGCAGCAATCCCTTCTTTCATCTGACCCCTCTATACAATTTATCAATTTCATTAAAGTGTGTATCCATAGTCTTTATCAGTCTGCTTCTATTTTGAATAATCTTTTCATTAAGCATTGCAATATCTTCCGGGTTTTTAATAATCCTGACCATAATATCGGATAGTTCTTCTGCTGAAGCGGTTTTATTCACCCAGCCTGTCAGATCCCCTATTGTATAATCTATAATCCCGCCTCTCATGTTTCCTATTACTGGAATACCTTTGGCTAAAAATTCAATTCCTACATATCCATAAACCTCCTCCCAGATGGAAGGGACAATCCCGACATCAAATCCATCTAAGATATTATTTAATTGGTCTACACCATATTTACCATGATAAAAGACATTGCTGTAGCTCAAAACCTGCCCTCTGATTTCTTCTAACAAGTCTCCGTAGATATGAAGCTCAAAATACCGCCCCAATCCCTTCCCGTGTAAAATTTTTAAAGACTCTAATATCAATCTCGCACCTTTAGGAATAGAATCGCATCCGCTAAGGGTGGCAAATCTAACAGGAGATTTTATACCTCTCATTTCCTTCCCCCTTATATGCTCTATATGTTTAACTGTCGAGTGGAGCGTAGTTGTATCTGCATCTTCCCCTAAGAAAGATTTATAGATCTTTTCAACCCTGTAAGATTGGGCAATCAGTAAATCTACCTTCCTCAATCTCTTTACATTTGTATCCCTCCTGTTTTGAAAAATAATCCCCGACCCTCTAATGGAGATATTATTCTCTTTTATAATTGTCTTGAAAGGACGATAGGCTGTCCTCACAATCTTCTCTAAGTGAAATCTCCTTAATTCATAAAGGAGTGTAGATTCTATCAACGGATTATTTTTACGGCTATCTGAACAGCAGAGGGTGCACTTATCACCTACCTCTTTTTCTACACAATTTTCAGATAAATAATCAAGTAATTTAAGTGTCGGGCAGAGCAGAAAATAATCATGGAGGGTCATAACAACAGGTATTCTATATTCCTCTTTTACAATATCTATTAATGAAGATGGCAAGCCTGCCAGCTCCTGGATATGTAAAATATCCGGCATTATCTCCTCTAAGGTCTTTCTAAAAAAATTCTCACTTACAGGCTCATTTAAATCTAATGCAGGATCCCTCACCCCCCTATCACCCTCATGAATTATCGGGGAGTTAATTATTTCGTACATATTGACATTTTTTCGCCTCCACCTGATTAGTCTTGCTCTCTTCAAAAAGGGATAATGTCTTCCAGAAAAAAAGTAATAAACCTGGTAGCCGTGCTGCGCCTGTATTTTCATCAAGTCTTCGGCGTATTCTATCAAGCCGCCGCCGCGCCAGGGTCTAAATCCCCAGCCTACATGTAAAACCTTTGGTCTCATTATAATAATATCTGAGGGTTAAAATAAGCACAGCAAATTCTACTATTATAATAGCAGCAGCGGTTCCTATATACGAGAAAGAATAGGTGAATAAAAATGATAATAGGGCACCGGTTATTCCCATTATAATATGTATCTTTGCAAAAAGGTCATCCCTTCCGCATACCAGCAAAAATTGGATCCTGAAGGCATTTGCATTGATAAAAAATATGGCAATCAGCAGCAATCTAAAAGATAAGATTACCTCCTCATACGGAAATCCACTGACAATTTTCACAATATAGGGTGCGAAAATAAAAACAGCAGGCAGCCCTGAGAGATAGGTCAAAGTGGTCAGGTTTTGAAATCTCTTCATTATTATAATGGCATTAGCTTTATTTTCAGAAAAAAGATTGCTTAATCCCGGATATACAGTCTGCAATAATGAGGCTAAAGGGAATGTTTGAATAATGCCCATAAGTCTTTCGGCAATTGCATAATATCCAGTAATAATATTACTGGTGAATAAACCCACAGCAAATATTCGGGTATTGGTATAGCCAGATATAGCAATTGTTGAAATGAATATGTGCAGGCCCTCTTTAAGCTGATATTTTACTGCGGTAAATACAGGAAACTTTATACTCACTCCAAATTTTCTAACAGCTATCCATAAGCTTATTAGCCCCGCAATAATAGAGCCAATTGAATTTATCAAAGGGACATATATGTAATCACCCTGAGACCTTATAATAATAAAGATAGAGAAAGTAAAAATTGCCATCGATAAAATGTTCAACATAGCTATCTGTTTCATCCTCTCCATCCCCTGAAAAAACCAAACAGGAAAAAGCACATTTCCTAAGACAATCCCAAAAGTGAAGAGATAAACCAGCCGTTCGGCTCTAAATCTGTCAATGCTAAAGACAAGAAGGCATAATATCGAAAGACTCAAGAACATAAAGCCTGTCTTTATCAGCATTATAGAGCTAAATATCTCGGAAATCCGTGTTCTGTTATCTCTATTGATAGAAATCTCCCTCGTTGCAGAGAGATTAAACCCATAATCGGTGATTAAGACGAAGTATTGAATGAAAGCCTGCGAAAAGGCAATCAACCCAAATTTTTCGGGTCCAAGCACTCTGATGAGATATGGGACTGTTACAAGGGGGAGGATATACTTTGCAGCCTGAACACCGGACAGAGAGAGGAAGTTTGAAATCAGTCTTTTTTCATTAAATATATTCATATCAACGCGGTTAGCGGTTAGCAATTAGCGGTTAGTTACTACACGCTATACGCTATACGCTACACGCTATACGCTATTATTCAATACATCCGCCATTTTTTTTGAAAGAATTCGATAATCAAATCCTTTTATAACCTCCTCATCAGGCTTGATATATAAGGAATTATTCTTATGTCTTTTATAGAGGTCGTAAATTGCAACTCCTATCCCCTCTGTATCTTCAGGGTTAACCACAATGCCAGCTTTTGTATCTTCAATCAACCTCTTAAGCTCTCCATCCGGGATAATTGCAAGAATAGGTTTTCTTAAATACAGATATTCAGGCACTTTACTCGGTATCCGGTAGCCATCAAAATCAGATGGAGGGATAAGGGTAGTCAGTAACGCATCTGCATCAGAGAGGATTTTTAGATTTTCTCTATACGGCTGATAGGGAATAATATTTACCACATCCTTCAATCCCATTCTGTTCAATTCATATTCGTTATCCCTTCCAAAATTTCCTACAAAGATGACAGAGAGCTTATCCCTTATTTCAGGATGCCTGTCAATCAGCCATTTAAGCCCCTTAAGGAAGTAAATGGGGTGGTGATGCCGATAATACCTTCCACTAAAGGCAATAGTAAATTTTTTAAAGCCCTCCCCCATCCCCTTTTTGCTAATCTCCCCTTCTTTCCCCATTGCTAAAGGGGGGGTGGGGGGATTAACAATCCCGGCAAAATCATCAGGGTCATAACCATTATTTATCGTTATGTATTTAAAATGGGGGATAGAGGGATACTTTCTTATATACATATCTTTCATATAACCGGTATTTGTAATTATTTTTGATGCGGAATCGAAAAGCAATTTGAGCATACCCTCCTCTAATCTCTGTCTGATTCTAAGGACTGGGGAATTCAGAATCCTGCCATTATTCCCCATAAGCCATTCTGGATATATTGTCCATGTATCATGCATATCCAATAACAGGGGTTTATTAAAAAACCTATGGAGGATATAACCAATAAAAAGGGTTGTGGGATGGGGATATACTGCAAGTATAACATCTATCTTTTTATCTCTCATAATCTTTATACCCTTAAATACGGCAAAGGGGAGCCATCCCAATCGTGGATCGGGTATAAGAATATACCTCTCTATAAATAACTTAAATCTTTGAAATAAAGGATTTCGTGGCACCCACCGCAATGGGTCATGAGATTTGATATCTCTACCTCCCCTGAGCCTTTTCAATATGAAAATCTTCAGGGAATCCACATCCAGAGAGAAGGTCTTAAATACCTCTATCCCCTTTATTTTTTCCAGCATGGAATAATCACAGACCCTGTAAAGGTCATCCCTCAGCGTAAGGATTACAGGCTTCCAGCCAAAGGATTGGAGATATTTGCAGAAGCCTGAAATTCTCTGAACCATACCCCCAGCAGCAGGAGGAAACTGATGGGTGATTATCAAAACCCTTCTATTTGCCATATCAGATAATATATAATAACAGAAAGGCAATGAATATCATAGCTGTTACACACGAGACATTCTGGCCCCTCAAAGGCGGCGGTGCTTCACGGGTCTTCTGGACAATAAATAAGATGTTAGAGAGGGGGCATAAGGTAACCCTCTTTGCTCCCTGTGAGTCTACAGATGGTCTGGCAGATGCCCTGCCGGGTTTAAATTTTATCGCAGGAGGGAGGATAAGCAGATTTCAATCCAAAAACAAGGAATATGTCTATCTAAAGTTCATGCTGAGGCTTTCCAAATTTCTTCTTTCCTCAGAAGCGGATGTCATATACGCCCATATTGCAATCTCTGCCTTTCCTGCTGTCTTAATAGGTAGATTCAAAGGAATCCCCGTAGTCTTCGATGTGGATGATATAATATCGGGACTTTCTTCCAATAAATTCTTATCAACAATTGGACCTTCCATAGAATATGCACTTGCCCGATGGAGTAACAAGGCAATCTGTATGTCCATGGCATTGAAGAATGTAATGGAAAAATATGGTGCAAAAGATGTTGTCCATATCCCCCATGGTGTAGATTTAAAACTCTTTAAACCGGTTTCTTCCTCAGTAGTCGCAGGCTTCAGCCTGCGTGAAACTACGCAACCTGAAGGTTGCGGCTACCAAAATAGAAAGATTGTAAAAAATAATATTATAGTATACTGCGGCGGCATAGAGCCTCATGATGGAGTATGGCTGATACCAGAGGCTGCAGAAAGGGTTGTAAGACAATTTCCAGATACAATCTTTATGATAATCGGAGAAGGCAGGGGATTAGCTGAAGTAAAGAAATCGGTAGGTAATAAAAAACTTGGAAGAAATTTCTCTTTTACAGGATGGGTCAGGCATGATGATATTCCGGCATATTTAGATAAAGCCAGGATAGGGTTGG
>JACQEW010000050.1 GCA_016200365.1 Nitrospinota bacterium | reverse complement strand
GACGCCAGGATTACCGTAAGCGCAATGCTTAACAACGACAGCCTGGCAATCGACGTTGTTTGTTTGGTCTCTTGCAATAAATCAGTCATAATTTATTTCCTCCTATTTTAGTTTGTTATAATCCTTGATAAGCTCTTTACTCCATCTGAGAATCGCTGAAATTGTCATGCGATATTGTTTGATGATCGCCTTGGCTGCAAAAGACAGATTTTCCGATTCTTCCTTTTCATGCTGAGGAATCCATTTATCGAGAGCGGATAATTCATCCCGTAGATTCTCTAACATTTTTAGTCCATGCTTTTTTTCGACCTTTTCAATGTTCCAGATGAAAGCATTGCAATCTAAAAAAAAGGGTGCAAAATGCGATGAGAAACCTTCCATCAAGGCAAGAAACCTTTTCCTCCCCTTTTTATTGATACTGTAAACAGTTTTTTCAGGCAGACCTCCTTCTTTAACCGCCTTTCCATCTAAAAAACCCGCCGCATAAAGGCGGTTACAACTTTTATATATGGCAGGCGTGCTGATTTTCAGAAAACGGCCAATTTGTTTTTCAGCTATAAAGGAAGCGAGCTCATAAGCATTCATCCGCCTGTCTAACAAAAAACCCAGAATGATTAAATCGATTGTGGACATAAATTTCCTCCCTTTAATGGATTATAGTATACTATATAGCACTATCCTGTATAGTATGTCAAGCATTATTTTATATCAAAGCGCAATTCGCTTTTCCAAAAAAGCGAGGGCGCTGCAAAAGAGGGGGTTGAGGGGCACCACGCCTCTGCCAGAGGCAGACAGACGATTACAAGCGAAGCCACGCCGCCCTGCTCTCGGAGCAAAGCGAAGCAGAAAAATTTCCTTTTAGAAGAAAAAAGTCGGCGTGCGCAAATCCTGAAAAGAAAAGAACATTTTTTTCTGCGGGACATGCCGATGTCCGGCACGGCGGCTGAGCGGCTTCATTAGTCGGGGTTCGTTTGGAAATGAGTTCTAACTTTTTCCAGCATCCACCATTTACCTTCAAATAGTTATCCCTTACAATAACCCTTCAGGACTTTAAATTGTAAAGTTTTTGTGCAGTTGATTTGGTGTATTTTCTAAATTAGGTGTAAACTTTAACAGGCGGCAGGTAGAGCTTTTAGAGAATTCTTTTAAATCGGTTAGAAATCCATTAGAAAATCGGCAGGATAAAGAGGCTTGCGCCCTGCAAACCCCTTATTTTATTGGTAGCGGGGGCAGGATTTGAACCTGCGACCTTCGGGTTATGAGTTCTACATTTAAATCAATATTAACCCAATAAATTCAATATATTATAACTCTTAATTAATTCTACAGGACACCATCTTAAACCATTTGGTTGAGTTTAATAACCCTTTAATTTTTTAAAAACTTTTTAGGTTTCATTTATCAAAAATGAAACATATGAAACATACTGTGAAACTCAGCTACATATATTTATATGATATTTCCCACGATAGAACCTCCTTTTTCTGAAAGTTCTACCCTAAAACCAGTTGTTTGCTTTACCACATCTTTCTTATATTCTTCAACCCTATCAGGTAATCCTCATACTCCAAATTTGCTTCTATTCCGTATTTACTGAATATATCCATAATCTTAGAGATTGATACATCTGCTATCCTCGCAGCCCTCTCTTGCCCACCCCCAGTTTTACGATTTCAAAATTTAACTAATTGAAATATCTACAATAAACGAAATTAAATTTTATAGCGGTAGTCGCAACCTTTATGGTTGCGTTATTTTACGCAGGCTAAAGCCTGTGGCTACCAGTAATATTAATAGATTTCTGGGTTACTGCTTTCATAGGAATGATAGCAAACAGAGTTATCGGCAAAAACTGGGGGTGGGCAAGGCAGCCCTCTCGATTGATGCCTCGGATTTTATATATTTTTCTATTGCAAACATTACTCTGCCCAGATCAACAAGCTCCCTTACTGTCTTTGAAACATCCTCTTTTTCTTCTCGTGCAAGTGAGGAGAGAAATTTATAGTTATCATTATCTATGCGTATACTTAAGGTCTTAGTAGCCATTATTAATCATCCCCCTTTATCAGTTTTTCAGCACTTCATTTTTCAGTATTTCTGCAAATTGAGGGATTAATTTATCAACTAATAGTTTAAGCTCTTTATAGTCTTTTTGTTCTACAATGTCCTTAATTCTTCTATATGTGTCATAGTCATTAATCATTGCTGGATGAGACAATATACTATTTATAATCCTCATAATAAAAAGACGGATTTCTGTGCTTTTGCGGCGAAAAAGAAAAGACTTCATTTCCTTGATCTCGTTAGACCCGTTTTTAATATTCTCATAAAGTTTAAGCGATATTCTCATATCATCAATCTCAAAATACTTATTCCCTTTTGATGCAATCTCTCTTAACATATCCTTTATCTGTTCAGGCTCAAAAAAAATATCTTTATTTTTTTTCAGGAATAGAAAAATATTATCATCACTATCTTCAATAAGTAAACCGAAAATAAGTCCCTGCCGAATAGATCTTATAAGTCGTTTATCTAAAACACTTCTATCGAATGATCCTCCCATGATATTTGGCTTCATAAAAAGGAAAATGGCATTCTGGTTATATTCTGCAATTTCCTTAAAAATAGTTAGATCAATAACACCTGTTGGAGTTTCAGGTAAAAACATTCTTATTGGTTCATTAATATCTCTCGACGAAACCCTTATTTCTAAAATATCCGAAATAGATAAAATGGAAATATCACATTTTTCAAAAACAAATTCTTCTACAGTAAAACCTCACATTCATGAGACTTTCCCAGAAAAAATGATT
>JACQEW010000388.1 GCA_016200365.1 Nitrospinota bacterium | reverse complement strand
GATATAATGCCTATCTCTGTCCCAATTAGTTTTGATATTTCCTCTATGTATCTCTTTGCCTTATCCGGCAGCGATTTGAAATCCGTAATGCCGGCCGTATTTTTCTTCCATCCATCCATCTCTTTATATACAGGCTCGCAATCTTTTATAATGCCTATCTCCTCAGGCATTTCACTGTAAAACCTCTCTTTATATTTATACCCTGTGCATATATATATTTTATCGAATTTGTCCAGCACATCTAATTTTGTTATCGCTATGCTGTCCATGCCGTTGAGCCACACCGCATATTTAACTACAATCGCATCGAGCCACCCGCACCTGCGTGGTCTCCCGGTCGTAGCGCCATATTCGCCGCCTTCTTCTCTTAAAAGCTCGCCTTCCCTGTTTTTAAGCTCTGTGGGGAATGGTCCCTCTCCAACCCTTGTCGTATAAGCCTTTGCAACGCCAATCACCTCGTCAATTTTCTGCGGCGGGATGCCGAGCCCTGTGCATGCCCCGCCTGATGTTGTGCTTGAAGATGTTACATAAGGATATGTGCCGTGGTCAACATCGAGCATTGTCCCTTGTGCGCCCTCGCACAGAACCCTCTCCCCTCTCGATATGGCATCTCTTATCATGAGTCTGGCATCGGATACATATCTCTTTATCTTCTCTGCATAGCCCATATATTCCTCAAATATCTCATCGGCATTAAATCCTTTTAATTTAAAGACCCCTTCGAGTATGAAATTTTTATAGGATAGATTCATCTCCAGCTTTTCTCTGAACAGCTTTCCATCAAAGAGGTCAATTACATAAATACCAAGCCTGCCTGCCTTATCCGTATAGGCAGGACCTATGCCCCTGCCAGTAGTCCCTATCTTCTTGCCCCCCTTTGCCCCCTCCATGCTCATATCCAGAAGCTTATGATAGGGCATTATAAGGTGCGCCCCCTTGCTTATAAAGAGATTATCATTGACAGCGATTCCAGCCTCTTGAAGTCCGGAGATTTCCTTTATGAGCGCGGAGGGGTCTACCACAACGCCGTTTCCTATGATGCACCTTTTACCGGGGTGGAGAATGCCCGAAGGTATAAGGTGGAGTATAAACTGTTTATTATTTACCACCACCGTATGCCCTGCATTATGTCCCCCCTGATAACGGGCAACAACATCGGCATCCTCTGTCAGGAGGTCTACAATCTTCCCCTTCCCCTCATCGCCCCACTGTGCGCCAACTATAATTTTTACAGACATAAACTCCTCATTGAAAATTGCAAAATGCAAAGTGCAAAGTGCAAAATCATTTATTTTTCTTTGCCGTAACTACCGACTTAGCAATGATATTAGTCAATTCTTTAGCTTCTTGCGTAAGTGGTTCTACATTTGAGGCTTGAGTAAGATTTGATTTTTCAATCAAACGAAGCCAATATAGAGATTCCCGTAATTCTTTTAATACTATTTGCATCTTATGAATAAAATCCGAGCGACTTTCAGCACCACAAGCCTCCTCATAATTAGCTCCCGCTGAAGTTGAGGAACGGGTTAACTGTCCACCAATATGTCGCCCAACAGCAGTTTTATTAAGCTGAATTATCAATTTAATGATTTCAGCAGCAAAATTTAATAATCGCTCTGAAAGATTATTTCTTTCACTTTGCATTTTTCACTTTTCACTTTGCACTTTGCACTACATTAAAGTTCCTCTATCCTTACCCTTTTCTCCTCTCCAGTAGAAATCTCCCTTACCACCGCCTCGTCTTCCCCCAAATCTTCTGTCCCCATTATTATCGCCCTCTTAATGTTCATCTTTTCCGCATATTGCAGAGAGCCTTCAAGCCCTCTTTTAATAATATCCCTTGCCACCCTGCACCCCTTCTCCCTTAACCTGCGGGAGACCTCCAGAGCAATTTTTTTGTCTTCTCTGAAATCTATGACAAGATAGTCGGTTGTGCAGGGCAAGGCTTCAGCCTCGCCTCTCTTTTCCAGCGCCTCGATGACCCTGTTGATGTCAACTGCAAACCCTGTAGCCGTCATCTTTGCACCGTATCTCTCAAGGAGATTGTCATATCTCCCCCCGCCGCAAATCTCTGACCCGATACCCTTTATAAATCCCTCGAATATAATACCGGTATAATATCCAAAACCCCTTATCTCGCCTAAATCAATCAATACCGAATCCTCGACTCCGTATGAGACGAGTGTCCGATATACCCGCTCCAGATTATCTATCGCCCCCAGGGAGAGCGGATTATCGGCAGTCTCCCTCCCCATGTCAATAACCTCTCTACCTCCAAATAGCGAAGGAATCTTTTTAATCCTCTCCCTCTTTTCCGCCCTTATCTTTCCTCTCTGCAATATATCTTCAAGTCCAGATGTATCCTTTTTATGTATCCGCAGGCTTATCTCTCCCCTCATATCAGGCTCGATATCCGAGAGCATGCCTTTAAAAAATTCTATCTGCCCTATTGCCACTTTAAATCCCTTTAACCCAAGCTCCTTCATACACTCCACGGCAATAGCAATAGTCTCTGCATCCGCCTCTGCCGAATCGAGCCCTATAAGCTCGACTCCAGCCTGATAAACCTCCTGACTCTCGCCTGTCCCCGGGTCGGCGCCTCTGAATACATTTCCGCAATAACACAGCCTCAACGGCATCGGCGAATCTTTCAGCAGTGTGGCGGCGGTTCTTGCAATCTGCGGGGTAATATCGGGACGGAGGGCAAGGAGCCTTCCCGTTCCCCTCTCGGTGAATTTGAATACCCTGTTCAGCGAGACAGTCGAATATAGTGAGCCTGTCGAATCTGACGATTCTCCGTTTATCCCTTCGGCTTTGCTCAGGGCAAGCCCCGCGGAGAAGGTATCGAGATATTCAAAGGCAGGGGTGATTATCTCCTGAAATCCCCATCGGAAAAAGACATTTAAAAGTCTCTCCTCAACCCATCTCTTCCGTGCAGATTGTTCATATATATAGGTTCTCAGTCCCCTCGGAATCTCCATAATATTAATAACCCCGCAAAAAGTCATTCCATAGCACAATCCTGGTTAGCTAATAAATCTTATTCTTTAAGTAAGAACTTAAAATGACCAGATTAATAAAAAAAGACTTTTTGCGGGAACCTCAACGGATACATTATATATGAAAATCTCCGAATATCAAAGTGTAAAGTAAAAGTTCAGCTAACCGCAGAGACGCAGAGGCGCTGAGATGAAGAACCTACAACTAACAACTGACGACTGACAACAAACAACAGTTGTAGGTTGTAAGTTGCAGGTTGTTAGTTTTTCTCTGCGTCTTTGCGTCTCTGCGGTGAACTATTACGAATATTACTTAATAGCGGCTATATATGGCAGGTTTCTGTATCTCTCGGCATAATCAAGCCCGTATCCTACTACGAATCTGTCGGGAATTGTAAAGCCTGTATAATCTGCATGAATATCAGCCTTCCTCCGCTCGGGCTTATCCAGAAGGACACAGAGCTTTATACTTGCCGGATTCTTTGATTCTATATACTCCTTCACAAACTTAATGCTGAAACCTGTATCAATTATATCATCAATCAGCAATACATCCTTCCCGTTGACAGGTATTCTTATATCGCTGACCAGTTTGACCCTCTCGCTGCTTACTGCCGAATCGCCATAACTCGACACACCTATAAAATCGCAGGCTACAGGCACATTAATCTCTCTCACCAAATCGGCAGTAAATACCCACGCCCCCTTCAATATCCCTATAGCAAGAATTTCCCTGCCTGCATAATCGGCAGAGATTGTCTTGCCCAATTCCACGACCCTTTTCTTTATATCCTTTTCGGCTATCAAAATATCGAGATTCTGTTTCATCTTATCCATCCTGTGTTAATTCGCCTAACAAATCTTCGTAATAGTTCACCGCAGAGACGCAAAGACGCAGAGAAAAATTATAAACCTCTTAATAATATTTTAATCTCTGCGTCTTCGCGCCTCTGCGTCTCTGCGGTTAGCTGAACTTTTACATATTTTACTTTTTACACCGTTTATTATAGCAAATATCAGTATCCTATCAAAAAGAATTGAGTATGGTAGTTTGCTGCCGCTTTGGATTTTGTTGTATATTAAACTATGGGCTATAGGCATTCGATTGACCCGATTTTGTTAGCGGATTTTGTTGAGGCAAGAAAAGGTGACAGGGTAATTGACCTTGGGACTGGGAGCGGGGTAATTCCGCTTTGTCTGGCGGAAAGGTTTAGGGGTATTAAAATAGTTGGATTAGAGCTTCAAGAGGGTCTTGTAAAGATGGCAAGGGAGAATGTCCATTCCCACGCAGAGCGTGGGAACGAGAAGGCAGTTGAAATTATAAAAGGGGATATTCGGGATGTAAAATCCCTGTTTGATGCAGAGTCCTTTGATATAGTGGTAGGAAATCCTCCTTATAGAAAGGCTGATGACGGCAGGATTAATCCCGATAGAGAAAGGGCAATTGCAAGGCATGAGATAGAGATTACCCTCTCTGAATTTATCAAGGCAGGCAAGTATCTGGTAAAAAATCTTGGTTCGGTGAATATCATTTATCATCCCTACAGGCTTTTCGAGCTCTTATCTCTCATGGGAGAAAATAGAATTACACCAAAGCGGATTCAGTTTGTTCATCCAAAGATTGACTCAAAGGCAGAAATGGTTATGGTTGAGGGTATTAAGAATGGAAGGCATGAGCTAACAGTAATGAAACCATTGATACTAAACCCCTCACCCCTCCCTCTCCCCACAGGGGAGAGGATTAAGCCTGTCCTGAAGGAAGTGAAGGAGTAAGGGGAAAATGATTCCTTTAATAGTGATTGCAGGTCCTACGGCTATAGGAAAGAGTGAATAAGAGACTAATTTCTCTATCTTGCAGCCTCTAAAGGACTCATTACACTTATATCTTCAAGCGCTGCTATCTTGGAAGCATCAAGTATCTCAATCTCAAGTGGTAAGCCCTTATTATCAAGATGAAGAATAACCCCTTCCTTTAAATCTATTGAATCCATAGGAGTCCCATCCCTAAGCTCTATTAAAAGAATATCAGCTTCCTTTGAATATTTTATCTTCATAAACGCCACCCCCTTTAAAGTAACGATCTATGTATGGGAAATACACTGTAAGTAATACAGGTAATTCTTCTTCGTACTCATAGACAGCTCTGACTAAATGATCTCCATATCTTCTGTGAGCAATAATCTATCCCTATGACCAATTATTACTTCCTCTGGCATAAGAAGAGTCTCAGCTATCATTTCTTCTCTGATATTCCATTTTTTGAAATTATTGACAGCCATTTTTCAGATGTCTATAATTACCTTCATGAAAGCAATTTACTATCTTTCAAAAGGGTTTGTCCTCACAGCAAAAGAGAAAAGATAAGGATAGCTCTCCTTTAAATGTTTGATATACGCCAACCACTCTGTAATTAACAATATATATGCCCTCTTTATATCAACCGCAAGATGTTCATAATCAGCATTGGGCAGATTTCTCACATCTTTCCTCTGAGATAATTCTTCTGTCAGATGAGATACTGTCTTGCCTCCTTCAAATGGAACAAAAAGCTGGTTTGAAATAAGAAGTAGTTTCCCCTATTTTTAACATCCGATTAAACTCTCTATTTGCAGCT